>JAYURJ010000074.1:0-5194 GCA_043756275.1 Betaproteobacteria bacterium
AATCCGGGATATTTTCATGAACAACAAAATTGTTGTCGGATTGTCCGGTGGCGTCGACTCCGCTGTATCAGCCTTGCTGCTGAAACAGCAAGGCTTCGACGTGGTCGCGCTTTTCATGAAGAACTGGGAAGACGATGACAACGATGAATACTGTTCAACCCGTCAGGATTTCATCGATGCCGCTGCCGCCGCCGATGTGATCGGTATCGATTTCGAAGCCGTCAACTTTGCGGCTGAATACAAGGACCGCGTGTTTGCGGAATTCCTGCGCGAATACGGCGCTGGGCGCACGCCAAACCCGGATGTGCTGTGCAACGCTGAAATAAAATTCAAGGCGTTTCTCGATCACGCGCTAAAACTCGGTGCTGCAAGTATCGCCACCGGCCACTATGCGCGCGTACGCGAAATCAATGGCTGCTTCGAGCTACTCAAAGGGCTGGACCGGGACAAGGACCAGAGCTATTTTTTGCATCGGCTTAATCAACATCAATTATCCAAGGCTGTATTTCCGATTGGGCACCTGCAAAAAGCAGAGGTGCGCACGATGGCGTTAACGGCCGGGCTGCCGAACCACGCCAAAAAAGATTCGACCGGGATTTGTTTTATCGGCGAACGTCCTTTTCGGGAATTCTTGCAGCGCTATCTGCCACGTGAGCCCGGCGACATGGTTACGACGGATGGGAAAATCATGGGGCGCCATGAAGGTCTGATGTATTACACAATCGGCCAGCGTCAAGGATTGCGGATTGGCGGTACCGTCAATAGTGGCGGCGCGCCTTGGTTTGTTGCGGGCAAACTCATGGACCGAAATGCGCTCGTGGTGGTGCAAGGACACGACCATGCGGCGCTGCTGAAACACGCTTTGCGAGCGCAGGATGCGTCGTGGGTCAGCGGTGAGAAGCCGTCAGCAAAGTCATACGGCGCAAAAACGCGTTACCGGCAAGCTGATGCAAGCTGCGTGCTTGAGATTGCCGACGCTGCAGCCTCACCCAGTACCTTCGCACTGCGGTTTGAACACGCGCAATGGGCGGTCACGCCCGGGCAATCGGCCGTGCTCTACGACGGCGATATTTGTCTGGGTGGGGGTGTGATCTCGCGCTAGGGACGATGGCGGCTGCAATAGAGCGAAACGGTTACACGTTAAGCGGGCGGTTTGGTGTCCACAAAGGACGGCATCGCTTCCAAACGCTCAACCCATTTTTTCAGGTTAGGGTGAATTGCGCGCCACTGAATTTCCGGCATGCGGAACTCCATCCACAGCAGCGCGCAGGCAAGGGAAATATCGCCAAGCGTTAGCGAAAGTCCGTGGCAGTATTCGCGATCACCCAGTTCGCGGGCAGCAGCAGCAATAGCCGAATTCACCTTGCCAAGCTGGCGGGTGATCCAGTCTTTGTTCTGCAGCTCACGCTCCCGTTTGCGCTCCAGAAACATGGCGATGCCGGCATCGGCAATACCATCGCCCAATGCCTCCCACCGTTTGACCATAGCGCGCTCGCGTCCACCATCTGGAATCAGTCGAGATACCGGCGTGACGCCATCGAGATATTCGGCGACGACGCGCGAATCGTAAAGCGCCATGCCGTCGTCTAGAACCAGCACGGGGATTTTGGTTAGCGGGTTATGCAGCGTCACTGAAGTGTCGGCGCTCCAGACATTTTCTTCGACGAAATCGCATTCGATGCGCTTTTCGATCATCACGATACGGACTTTACGGACGTACGGGCTGGTGCGTGATCCATACAACTTCATTGTGCTTCTCGCGTTATGACTGAACTAAAATTATATCATCGAGACATTCTTCGCCCCTCGTATAAATGCACTGTGGAAGTGTGTCGGATACGTTAAACGCGACGGGGAAAAATGCGTGGGTGTTAAAATCATCAATGACGCATTTCAGGTGTTCACATGATTGCACCACCGCTTTCCGCCCCGGCTCTTACTGCCCTCACTGCCCTAACCGCTTTATCCCCGCTCGACGGGCGATATGAGCGCAAGGTCGCGGCGCTGCGCAGCTATTTCAGCGAATTTGCGCTCATCAAATATCGCGTACATGTTGAAATTGAATGGTTGATCGCGCTGGCGAGTGAACCACAAATTGCCGAATGCGCCGCGTTCTCCAAGGACACCATTGACGCCTTGCGCGCTGCCGCTGCCAATTTTTCAGTAGCCGATGCCGGGCGCGTAAAGTCCATCGAAGCCACCACCAATCACGATGTTAAGGCGGTCGAATACTGGCTGCAGGAGCGTTTTCGCGACACCGCCGAAGTGACAAAATCGCAAGCGTTCATTCACTTTGCGTGTACGTCGGAGGACATCAATAACCTTTCCCACGCCTTGATGCTCAAATCCGCGCGTGAAGCGGTGTTGCTGCCGACACTAACGCGGATCAGCGCCAAATTGCAATCTCTGGCGCATGCAAATGCTGCCGTCAGCATGCTTTCGCACACGCACGGCCAGGCAGCTTCGCCGACCACGCTCGGCAAGGAAATGGCCAATGTTGCCTACCGCATGCAGCGCGCAAATAAAACGCTCGCCAACATCGACATGCTGGGCAAAATCAATGGCGCTGTCGGCAACTACAACGCCCACCTTTCGGCGTATCCAACTCTTGATTGGCCAGCCTTCGGCAAGCAATTCGTGGAAGGCCTCGGGCTCACGTTCAATCCCTACACAACGCAGATCGAGCCACACGATTACATGGCCGAATTATTCGATGCCATTGCGCGCGTGAATACAATTCTCATCGATCTCAATCGCGATATATGGGGCTACATTTCGCTCGGTTATTTCAGGCAAATCACCAAGGCGGGAGAAATCGGCTCCTCGACAATGCCGCATAAAGTGAATCCCATCGATTTTGAAAATTCCGAGGGTAATCTTGGCCTGGCCAACGCGTTGCTGCGCCATATGGCCGAAAAGCTGCCGATCTCGCGCTGGCAGCGCGACCTCACCGATTCCACGGTGCTGCGCAATATGGGGGTCGCATTTGGCTACTGCCTGCTGGCCTACGACTCACTGGCGCGCGGACTCGACAAACTGGAAGTTAATGAAGTGAAGATTGCGTCGCATCTCGATGCAAGTTGGGATGTGCTCGCCGAGCCGATTCAAACCGTGATGCGCAAATACGGCATCGGCGACGCGTATGAACAGCTCAAGGAACTCACGCGCGGCAAGGGCGGCATTGAACGCGAATCGTTGCACGCATTCGTTGCGCAATTATCGATTCCTGATGCGGACAAGAAACTGCTGTTGACGCTTACACCGGCGAGCTACACTGGATTGGCGAATCAGCTTGCATCAAAAATCAAATAAATGAGTAAACTCTAGTACTGGCGCGCCTTTCAGGCACAAACAGGCTGGAACGGCAAGGTGGGCGCGGGGGAATGCCCAGGCTTGTGACATGCTCAGCATGGCCGCATCCATTTTTTCGCACGCTGTGTCGATTTTCTTCATCATGTCGGGCGTAACAGTCAGACGTCGAACTTGATTCCCTGCGCGAGCGGTAACTCGCAGGAGTAGTTGATGGTGTTGGTCGCGCGGCGCATGTAAGCCTTCCAGCTATCGGATCCAGACTCGCGGCCACCGCCGGTTTCCTTTTCGCCGCCAAACGCGCCGCCAATTTCCGCGCCCGAGGTGCCGATATTGACGTTGGCAATGCCGCAATCGCTTCCCATCGCCGACAAAAATAATTCCGCCTCGCGCATGTCGTTGGTGAAGATCGACGACGACAAGCCCTGCGGGACGGCATTTTGCAGCGCGATTGCCTCATTAAGATTTTCGTAGCGCAACACATACAGAATCGGCGCAAACGTTTCATGGCACACCGTTGACGTCTGCAATAAGACCTCAACGATGGCGGGCTTTACGTACCATGCGTTTGGCAATTCGCTTGTCCGCACGCGCTCGCCGCCGGTGACAATCGCACCCTCAGCAGTGGCGGCGCGCAACGCGGATTGCATGCCGTTAAACGCCGCCTCATCAATCAGCGGACCAACAAGTGTGCCAGCGTCGAGTGGATCGCCGATGCGGATGGAGGCGTACGCCGACTTGAGGCGCGGCACCAGTTGATCATAAACACTGGCGTGAACGATCAACCGTCTGAGCGACGTGCAGCGCTGCCCGGCGGTGCCAACAGCTGAGAACAAGGCAGCGGTTTGCACCATGTTCAAATCTGCGGTGGGGGCCACGATCATGGCGTTGTTGCCGCCGAGCTCAAGAATGGTTTTGGCGAACCGTGCGGCAGCCTTTGTCGCTACAGCGCGGCCCATGCGGGTTGACCCGGTCGCAGAAATCAATGCGACACGCGCGTCATCGACCATCGCTTCACCGACATCAGCACGGCCGATCAACGCTTGCGAGAGGCCGTCGGGCACAACACCACCGGCATCGCGATAACGCTTGATAGCACGTTCCAACAGTGCCACTGATGCCAGCGCCACGAGCGGTGTTTTCTCGGAAGGCTTCCACACCAGCGCGTTGCCACACACCAACGCCAGCGCTGCGTTCCAGGCCCAGACCGCAACCGGAAAATTGAACGCACTGATGATGCCGACCACACCGAGCGGATGCCATTGTTCCATCATGCGATGCTCGGGCCGCTCGGACGCAATCGTCAATCCATACAACTGACGCGAAAGACCAACCGCGAAATCGCAGATGTCGATCATCTCCTGCACTTCGCCCAAGCCCTCCTGCAAAATTTTGCCGGATTCGATGGTGACCAGTTGACCCAAGGCATCCTTATTGGCGCGCAACTCTTCACCCAACAGGCGCACAAGTTCACCGCGCTTTGGGGCAGGGATATTTCGCCAGATTAAAAACGCCTGATGCGCCGCTGCAATTTTGGTTGCGACTGCTTTGGGTGAATCGCAGCTCAACGTTGCGAGTGTTGCGCCGTCGATGGGCGAGCGGGCGGTGAGGTCGTTGCCCTGAAATGTATTCAAATCAACGCCGAGTTCGGCGAGCAGTTTTTTCGTCGTCATGGTGCAGTCCGGAAGCGATAAGGCCCGTATGTTACAGGCAAGCTAAGTAGATTGGGTTAGGGTTAGGGTTAGGGTTATTCCGTTTCTCGATCATTAATTTAATAAGCTGATAGCGAACATATCAACATTTGTCGTCCCCGCGAAGGCGGGGATCCAGTGACTTTAAGGCGAACGCCGCTGGATTCCCGCCTTCGCGGGAATGACGGCTTTTT
>JAYURJ010000075.1:0-46741 GCA_043756275.1 Betaproteobacteria bacterium
CCTCTCGCGCAAAGACTTCAACGGCAACCTGACCTGCTATACCTATGACAACCTGGCCCGCAATTTAGAAACTGTGCGTATTGAAGGACTGCCGTCGAACACCGTATGCAGCATGGCATTGGCTGGCTCCTTCACGCTACCGGCACGCAAGATCACCACCGAATGGAATGCCAATTGGCGCTCCCCAAGGCGCGTTTTTGAACCAAAACGCCTCACCACCTACACTTTTTTCGGTGATGTCGGCACGACCAATTGCGCACCCGCAGGTGCCAGCACCGCGCTGATCTGCACAAAGACCGTACAAGAGACGAACGACATCAGCGGTGCACTTGGCAACGGTGCGGCGGTGCTAGGCCCGGTGCGCACATGGCAATGGACGTACGATAGCTACGGCCGTGTGCTGACCACCATCGACCCGCGCAACACCGCGATGGCCAACGCCACAACCAACGTTTATTATCCTAACGACGCGGCGCAAGGCAACAAGCGCGGCATGCTCTATACGGTGACCAATCCTCTCGGGCATGTGACGACCTTTAACACCTACGACGCCAACCGCCGCCCTACTCGCGTGACGGATGCCAACAGCCTGATTACCGACATGACTTACTGGCCGCGCGGCTGGCTGAAAGAACGCACCGTCGGATCGGAACTCACCAAATACGATTACGACGGCGTCGGCCAACTGATCAAGCTCACGATGCCGGATAACTCGGTCATCAACTATGGCTACGACGGCGCACATCGTTTAACCAACATCTCCGACGGTGCCAACATCAGCAGCGGCAACCGCATCACGTACACGCTCGACAACATGGGCAACCGCATCAACGAATACGCCTACGACCCCGCCGGCGTGCTCGCCCGCAAGAGCAAACGCGAAATCGACACCCTCAATCGACTGTATAAAACCTACACCGGTGCCGACAATGTTGGATTCGGCAACCCCACCACGATTACCTACGACAACAACGGCAACCTTGCAACCAGCACCGACCCGCTGATGCGTGCCACCACCAATAACTACGATGCCCTGAACCGGCTCAAAGAAGTGATCGATCCGTTCAACGGCGCACTGGCCCCCACCAAATACGACTACGACGCGCAGGATAATCTTAAAAAAGTGTCCGACCCGCGCAATAATGCCGCACTCGAAACAAACTACGACTACAACGGCTTCAACGAACTCACCAAACAAACCAGTCCCGACACCGGCGTGACCGACTTCACCTACCTTGCCGGTAATCTGGACACTAAAAAAGACGCCCGCAACGTCACAGCAACCTACAGCTTCGACTTCCTCAATCGCCTCCAGACCGTCAGCTATCCTGCCTATCTGCTCGATCCCGCCGAAACTGTCACCTACACCTACGATAGCTGCACCAACGGCAAAGGCCACCTCTGCACCCTGTCCGACAAAACCGGCACCACCACCTACAGCTACGACCTCAACGGTCGCATGACCACCAGGACCCAGACGGTCGATGGCATTCCCCGTAGCGTGAGCTATAGCTACAACAACGTCACCGGTCGCCTCGACGCGATGACGCTGCCATCATCCACCGTGATCAATTACACCTACGCCACCAATGGCCGCATCAACGCCGTCACCGCCACCATGCCGGGCATGGCCACACAGACGATTGCTTCTGCCATCGACTACGAACCCTTCGGCCCGGTCGGTGAATGGGCATGGGGCAACGACTATGCGACGGTGCCCAACAAACACACCCGCTACTTTGATCTCGATGGCCGCACCCGCAAGATCGAACCTACCGGCATCGTTGACGCCACCCAATTCCGCTTCAACATCGTCGCCAATATCGACAACATCACCCGCTTCATCGGCACCACTGAAGACCTGAGCCGCAATATCAGCTACGACTACGATGCCCTTGATCGCCTCAAGACCCAAACACCGAATGCGGCCAACACCACCGCCGGCAGCCGCAGCTTCATGCTCAACGCCATCGGTAACCGCAACACCAGTGACTCTGGCGGTATTAGCCCGCCGTCCCGCCGCAATCAATCACTGGTGATCAATTACGGGGGCAACAACCGGCCCATCAGTTACTCAGCGAACGGCAGCACCATGGTTGTCGGCATCAACGCCCTCGGCCAGCGCGTGAAGAAGGTGGCTGGTGGCATCACCACCCACTTCGTTTACAACGAAGACGGCGAACTGGTCGGTGAATACGACAGTGCGGGCATTAATCTGGAACACGTCTGGCTGGACGGCATGCCGATTGCCGCCATCCGTACCAAGGCCAGTGGCGCGCCGACGTTGTTCTATGTGCATGCCGATCATCTGGGTACGCCGAGAGCGGTCACCAGTTCGGTAGGTTTTGGCAGCTTGGTGTGGACGTGGGATGGTAACGATCCGTTTGGGGATAGTGCGCCCAATGAACAGCCGGGTGCGGCGACAGGGGTGCTGCCGTTCAGCTACAACTTGCGGTTTCCGGGGCAGTATTACGATAAGGAGACGGGGCTTAGTCAGAACTATTTCAGGGATTACGATCCGGCGGGTGGGAGGTACATTCAGTCGGACCCGATTGGGCTTAGCGGTGGTATCAATACTTATGCGTATGTTGAAGGGAAACCGCTGACGGCAACTGATCCATTTGGATTAGAAACCTTCATGTGTACGAAGCCGCTCCACGCGCTTGGGGGAACCGGGCTGCGCAGCGGGCCAGATATACCGGGCAATCTGCTGTACCACCAATTCATTTGTGTTCCAGACGGCAAAGGCGGGACTTCATGCGGAGGTCAAGATCGAGCGAAGGGTCCGTTTGGCCCCGGAAAGCCAAGTGATGATAAGTACGATGACAACCAATGCAAAAAAGTGGACGATAACAAATGTGTCGAGCAGTGCTCACTGAAAAAAATTTCTGATCCGAGTCGTCCGAATTACTGGTTATTCGGCGGAGGTGGGCGTAATGGGGGCTCCTATAACTGTCAGCAGTGGGCGGATAAGGCCTTGCGCGATTGTCAGAGCGAATGCAAGGCAAAAAAATGAGTGCGCTTGCAGAGATCACTCACACAAAAGGCGGCAAGCTGTTTGTTTGCTCCTGGCTGCTGATGTTCGCGTCTCTGTGCGGACTTATGCTTACAGCGATTGCGGATCGGGAGATCGCACAAGCGGCATCGTTCTCGATTTTAGTTGCTGGTGCTCTGGCGAACATCTGCATCATTATTTCTTATTGGGCCGGAGCTAAAAGCATTTTTGTTGCTCGGTGGACTTGGATTGCGCTGACAATATTGGCGCTATGCATCGCATTGGCACTATTTGGGACTGAAAAAAAAGATGCTGATATTGTCTTGGCATACGCGATGGTGGTGCTCTCGTTTCCTGTGGGGTTTTTTATTGGGCCAATGATCGGCTCCGCGCTTTCGTGGGATGGTTTTGGCTCCCTAATGATTTACTGGCTTGTGAATGCAATCTTCGGATATCTACAGTGGTTCGTAATAGTGCCGCGTCTCATTGCAGTTGTCAGGTCTCACAATAAGTCTGTTTAATTTCTTTGTAAAAAGGGGAGACAAAAGTTTCAGGCTCGAATTGTAGACCGCCATTCGACGTGCCTTCCCAGACATTTACTGTCCAGAAGCCTCACCAGTGCTAGTGTTTGTAAATAAATTCTACTAGGCTAAAACTAATTTTAAACCGCAATTTTTCCCACCCGCGATCAACCAAACCCAACTCGACTAACAATGAAACCAATCTCCCACACCAAGTCACTTGCCGCTGTATTGGGAATGTTTGCGTTGACCGCACCGACGTTCACCGCACACGCCGACGACACAACCTACGTGCCCGATGCCCAAGGACGCACTAAAACCGTCACCGGCCCAGGCTGGTCAATTGTGTATGACTATGACGCGGCGGGTAACGTCACGCAGATCACGCGCACAGCACCAATGGCCTTGCTTGCAGTGGTATCGCGCAAGACCCATGGCACGGCGGGCACCTACGATTTGCCGCTTGATCGTTTTGCCCCGGTCGGTGGTGCCGTCACCGTAGAGCCGCGCAATGCCGGTAATGTGCACACCATCGTTTTCCAGTTCAATTCAACCATCACGAACGCCGGAACGGTCACGGTTGATCGTGGCGGCACAGCAGTCGGCAACGTAACGTCATTTGTAGCATCGGGCACAGAGGTGATTGTCAACGTCGCCAATATCCCCGACAACAAACGCGTTACGGTGACGTTGACGGGAGTGAATGGCGGGGGTGCCTATTCGTCGTCGATGGGCTTTCTAAAAGGCGACGTGAATAATTCACGTGCGGTGAATTCCAGCGACATCAACAGCGTCAAGGCGCTCTCAGGGCAGACGATCACGCCGGGCAACTTTACCCGTGACCTCAACGTAACAGGCGATGTCAATGCGGCAGATATTTCTGCAGTCAAGGCACAATCGGGGCTGATGCTGGAGTCGTGAGCACCGACGTTGTTGTCATAGTTTATGCGGCGAAAAAGATCTATCCTCCACGATCACCCTCTCCCCAACCCCTCTCCCATCAAGGGAGAGGGGCTACCAAAAAGGAAGCGCAATATGAAAATGTCCCGCAACCAGTTTGGCTTTGCACTTGTTCTGGCGAGTGCGCTCACATGCGCCACACCCGCGCATGCAACCGTGACGGCTTATTTCTCGAACGGCGCGACTTGCAAGGGCAGTGCGGCACGCGATTTTGCGGCGCGCGAATCCATACAGGTTTCACTTTGCGTGACCACGACGGTCGAATCACTATGCGGCAATACGCTCAGGCTGGAGGTGGATTCTGCCAACGAGAGCGGCCATTTTCAGGTGACTGGCCGTACCTTGGGCAAGAATTACCCGGACCCGAACAACGAGACATTGCCGGCCGCGATTTCGATTGATAGCGCAAAGCTTTCGCGCCTCGATTTTGGTGGTACGCGTGACGATCCGCTGCCACCAGCGGCCGACCAGTTGCTGGCGACGTTCACGTTGAGCGCGCAGACATCGGCGAAGAATCCCGCGTACGCCATCCGACTTGGCAAGAATTCCGTCGTGAGCGTTGCGAAGACTGGCACTTGCGACCCGACAGTAGCGGTGCCGATCTCGGCGAGTTTGACGTTGACAAAGAAAGATAAGTAGCGCGTCCGGTTCAAATGCTTTTTAGCCCTCAGAAATAGAAGAATATTGCCAGATCGCCATCTGGCGCACCTTTCAGGGCAAAAACACCTGAAACGGCACGCCAGTCGGGCACTTTGCGTTTTTTGATAGATTGATCGCCGCAATAGGGTTGGAACCTTCTGCATTGCAACAACTCTGATACGCCGAGCGGTTAACATTAAGTGCCGCTCGAATTGGGTGGTCCTCTAAACAATCATAAGGAAAATAATGAAAAACGCTCTTGGAATCATTGCGGCCGTAGTGGCCGTTTCTGCGGCTGGCTCGGCTCAAGCACAGTCACCGTCCGCATCATGGTATGCCGGCGTTTCTGCCGGTCAAACCAAATCAAACGTCAACGCCGGCGAGGTCAACGACTTTTTGCGCACGCTAGGGTTTGGCTCGCCGACAACATCGGCCGACGACAAAGACAGCATGTATAAATTTTCCCTCGGTTACCGGTTTTCACCGGCCATCGCTGTCGAAGGTTTTTACGCTGACTTGGGCGAGTACAGCTCCCGCAGCAATGTGTCCACGCCATCAGTGGGCACGGTAAACGCCAACTACCAATCGAAAGGTTATGGGGTCGATGTGGTTTTGTCTGCACCGATCACCCAGGTATTTTCAGTGTACGGCCGCCTCGGCGTGATGCAATCCAAAACCGAAGCCGCTTTCGGCTCCACTGGCAGTGTCCGCCTCGCCAGCAACAGCGGCAACAAGACCAAGGCGGGACAGCACTTTGGTGTCGGCCTGCAATATGACATCAGCCCCGCGATTGGTCTGCGTGCCGAAGTAGAGACGTTTCGCAAGCTGGGCGATGACTCCACGGGCGGTGAATTGAAAGTGGATGTGGTTTCGCTGGGCGCGATTTTCCGCTTCTAGTTTATTTTTAGTTAGACCTAAAGCCGCATGCGTTTGCATGCGGCTTTTTCATTTGTGCGCGGGCTTTTGCAACGCTGGCGCAGCGGGAACCTTATAATTGAGGCACACCCGCCGCCATGCCAGCGGGAGTGCGCATTTATCAACCACGGGCCATCAACCACCTGCATGACAACAGAACTTTCATTCACGGGCGAACGATTTTTACCCGACCTGCCGGGCGAAATGTGGGCCGAGCACTGGCATCGCTATCATTTCGTGCGACCGATGTTGGCTGGTAAAAACGTGCTCGATGTCGCATCGGGCGAAGGCTATGGCAGTGCGCTCATGGCAACGACAGCAGCGACAGTCAGCGGTGTTGACGTGTCGCCCGAGGCGGTCGCGCACGCGCGTGCAGCGTATGCCACACGGCAGAACCTGACGTTTACGCAAGGCAGCTGCGCCAAATTGCCGTTTGGTGACGCCACATTTGATGTTGTCGTATCGTTTGAAACGATCGAACACATCCTCGAACAAAACGATTTTCTGGATGAAATCAAGCGCGTGTTGAAGCCTGCGGGCTTACTCATCATGTCATCGCCGAACCGGGCCGAATATTCTGACGCACGCGGCTACAGCAATGAATTTCACGTGAAAGAACTTTACCGCGCCGAATTTTCGGATTTGCTGAACGCGCGCTTTCAGCACATTTCATGGTTTTCACAGCGTAATGCGTTTGTATCGCTGCTAATTCCTGAAGCCATCGAATCGACCCGCACAATTGGCGAAACGCTGACTATTTCCAAGGCCAAACCTGATGCCTTGCAAGCGGCATTGCCTGCGCTGTATTTTTTGGTGTTCGCCACCAACGACAGCGCAATGTTTGCTGACCTCACGCCACGCCTGTCGGTGTTTAGCGATAGCGAAGAATGGGCATACAGCGACTACCGTAAAATCTATCAGTTCTCGCAAACGGCTTGGAAGCGTGAGACAGAATTGGTCGCCCGCTGCACTGAGCTGGAAAAACAAAATGCAGCGCTCGTACTGAGCGTCCCACCTGCGCCTGCACCCGCAGCACCCGAGCCATCTTTTTTCAGCCGTATCCTGAAGCGGCTGGGCAGTTAATCCGTCGTAAACTCCACTCAATCCTTTTGTCTAGAAGACTATGAATCCCGAACAAAGCATCATCGAACAGGCGTGGGAAAACCGCGCGAACCTTAATCCGCAGTCGGGTGCTGACGACGTAAAGTCTGCAGTAGCCGCAACCATCGCCAAGCTTGATCGCGGTACCCTTCGCGTCGCTGAGAAAATCGACGGCGAATGGATCACACACCAGTGGCTGAAAAAAGCGGTGCTGTTGTCGTTTCGGCTGGATGACAATGCGGTGATGAACGACGCCAGTGGTAGCGGCGCACGCTATTTCGACAAAGTGCCCACCAAATTCGCACAATATTCCGACGCCGACTTTCGCGCGGGCGGCTTCCGCGTGGTGCCCCCGGCAGTCGCGCGGCGTGGTGCGTTCATTGCAAAAAATGTCGTGCTGATGCCCTCCTACGTGAATATCGGTGCGTATGTCGATGAAGGCACCATGGTCGATACCTGGGCCACCGTTGGTTCGTGCGCGCAGATCGGCAAAAACGTACATTTGAGTGGCGGTGTCGGCATCGGTGGTGTGCTGGAACCATTGCAGGCTAACCCCACCATCATTGAGGACAATTGCTTCGTAGGCGCACGCTCCGAAGTGGTCGAAGGCGTGATTGTTGGTGAAGGGTCGGTGATTTCGATGGGCGTATTCATCGGCCAATCGACCAAGATTTATAACCGTGCCACCAATGAAGTCAGCTACGGTAAAGTGCCGCCTTATTCGGTCGTCGTGTCCGGCAACTTGCCCTCGGCCGATGGCAGGTATAGTCTCTATTGCGCGGTTATCGTGAAGCAGGTAGATGCGCAGACGCGTTCAAAAACGAGCATTAACGAATTGCTGCGGAGCTGAATTTGCTCAGGTAATCGAGGGAGAGAAAAATGGCAGTGTTAACCAGACTTTTCGAACTGATGGCGCAAAAGAAGGCCTCAGACTTGTTCGTTTCGGCCGGCGCGCCGATTCACATCAAGATCAACGGCAATACGGTGCCGGTGAATCCGCAGGCAATGAGCCCGGAAGATACCAAACGCGTTTGCTACGAAATTCTGAAGCCGCATCAAATCGAGCGCTTTGAAAAGGAGCTCGAACTCAATTTCTCGATGCCGATTGAGGGCGTAGGCAATTTCCGCGTCAACATGATGTGGCAAAAAGGTAGCTGTGCGGCGGTGATCCGCTATATCGAAACCAATATTCCGGATTTTCGGTCACTCTCGCTGCCGCAGGTATTGGCGCAGGTGGTGATGGAGAAACGTGGTTTGATTTTGGTCGTCGGCGCGACTGGCTCGGGCAAATCCACCACGCTGGCGTCGATGCTGGACTTTAGAAACAGCATGAAGCAGGGCCATATCCTTACCTTTGAAGACCCGATCGAATTCATTTTCAAGTCAAAAAAATCGATCGTAAATCAACGTGAAATCGGCAACGACTCGCATTCTTTTGGCGAAGCGATGCGTAACGCCATGCGGCAAGCGCCTGATTGCATTCTGGTCGGTGAAATCCGCGATATTGAAACCATGAAAGCGGCGATGATGTATTCGCTGTCGGGCCATTTGTGTCTGGCGACGCTGCACGCCAATAACAGCTATCACGCGCTCAATCGCATCATCAACTTCTTCCCGCTAGATCAACGCGCGATTCTGCTCGCCGATCTTGGTGTCAGTCTGCGCTGCATCATCTCGCAACGATTGGTAAAAAACGTTGAAGGCGGACGTTCCCCTGCCGTTGAAGTCTTGATGAATACCACTAACATCGCTGAATTGATCGAGGAAGGTAAAGTGGGTGAAATCAAGGAGGCGATGGAAAAATCCTTGACGCCCGGCTCACAAACCTTCGAGCAGGATTTGTTCCGTTTGATCAAACAGGAAAAAATTACCGTCGAAGAAGGTTTGGGCAATGCCGATTCGGCGACCAACCTGTCGCTCCTGATCGGCAATTCTGGAATGATGCCGATCTACAAGGACGGCCAAGCCCCGCCGGAAAAAGGCCGTCCTGGCGCGCCGAGTTTCAGCGAATTCAAAATCAGTTGAGCAAAACTGTCGTTCGCCCCTCTTTGGAAAGAGTCGCTGGGAGAAATTTCCAGCGGTTACCAATAACGCGTATGTGGTCTGCCATTCACATAAACGAAGTATGCCCGCGGGGCCCAGATACCGCCGTAGCCCCATCCACCGTAGCGACCGGACAGCCATAAATCTTCGTACGCATCGCGTCGGCCTTGCCGTTCTGCCATTTTTAGCTGTCCGCGCTGCATGAAATCAATGACTTCATCCGGCACGCCATCGCGCGACAGTTTGGCGTACTGCGAAGCCATCACATCGTAGGTTGTTCTGGATTCCTTGATTTCGCGGTTAATGGCGGCGGCGTCTTTGCCCTCCTTGGCCATCGCGACAATTTGTTCAAGGGTGATTGGTTGCCGCTCAGGCGCACCCATCGATGCGCAACCTGAGAGCAACAGCAGCGTCGCGAGCGTTGCCGCGCCGGTGAGTTTTGCGACTACATGGTGTGGACGTAAACGGCGTAAACTATGGGTCATGGTGTACCTCCAAAAAATACGGCATTCTCCCTTCCGATCCGAGATTTGGATCGTTGTGAAGCGGCGTGGTTCCCAACCGGGATGCATTCCCCGCGTTTGAGTATTCTAGCGCGGTGATTGAATCCCGTCCCGCCGTGGTGACACACTTCTTTTCGTGATTGAACTCCACCCGGTGCGACTGTTGATGGCGTTGTTGCCGTTTCCGAGAATCTACGCAGATGCAGGAGAAAGTAGTGGCCGAATTATTTGACAACCCGATGGGCACCGACGGTTTCGAGTTTATCGAATACACCGCACCCGACACCGAAGCCCTTGGACGCCTGTTCGAAGGGATGGGCTTTACAGCAGTGGCCCGCCACCGCAGCAAGCGCGTCACGCTCTACAAGCAGGGCGGCATCAACTTCCTCGTCAATGCGGAGCCCGATAGTTTCGCGCAGTCCTTCGCACGTGTGCACGGGCCGTCGGCTTGCGCATTCGGCATTCGTGTCAAGGATGCCGCCGCCGCATTCAAACGTGCAGTAGCGCTGGGCGCAAAGGCATACGACGGCCCGGTCGGCCCGATGGAACTGAACATCCCAGCCATTCAAGGCATCGGCGGTTCGTTGCTGTACCTGATTGACCGCTACGGTCCGCGCACGATTTACGACGTTGATTTTGTGCCGGTCCCCGGCGCAGATCCAGACCCCAAGGGCGTGGGCCTCGAATATGTGGATCACCTGACCCACAACGTGTACGAAGGCCGCATGGATACGTGGGCTGAGTTCTACGCGAAGCTGTTCAATTTTCGCGAGATCCGCTACTTCGACATCAAGGGCAAGAAAACCGGGCTGACCTCGCGCGCACTCACCAGCCCCTGCGGAAAAATTCGCATTCCCATCAATGAGCCTTCCGATAAGAAATCGCAGATTCAGGAATATCTGGATGCATACAACGGCGAAGGCATTCAGCACATTGCGCTGGCCTGTTCCAACATTTACGAAACGGTCGAAGCGCTGCGCGCGCGCGGTGTGAAATTCCTCGATACACCGGATGCGTACTACGCATTGGTCAACAAGCGCATGGTCAATCACGGTGAAGACCTGGAGCGCCTGAAGAAAAACAAGATCCTCATCGACGGCGAAGGGCTGGACAAGGAATCAAACGAAGACAAGCTGTTGCAAATTTTTACGGATACGGTGATCGGCCCGATTTTCTTCGAGGTCATCCAGCGCAAAGGCAACGATGGGTTCGGCGAAGGCAACTTCAAAGCACTGTTCGAAGCCATCGAGGCGGATCAGATTGCTCGCGGTGTGCTCTGATCATGGCTGAGCTGAAATACCAGTCCGGCTTCGGCAATCAACATTCGACTGAAGCCGTAGCAGGCGCATTGCCGCAGGGACAAAATTCGCCGCAGAGAGCACCGTTCGGACTCTATGCAGAACAAGTCTCCGGCAGCGCTTTTACGACACCACGAGCAGAGAACTTGCGTTCCTGGCAATACCGGTTGCGGCCCTCCGTTCAGCATGCAGCCTATTTGCCATTGGCGCATGCCTCACTGCGCACTGCACCCTGTCACGAAGTTCCTGCCAGTCCCAATCGGCTGCGATGGAATCCGTTGTCCGTTCAACCTGACACCGACTTTATCGAAGGCCTCGTCACCATTGCCACCAACGGCGATGCGCGCATGCAGAAAGGTGTCGGCATTCATCTTTACTCGGCGTCACGCTCGATGACGCGGGTGTTCTACAACGCCGATGGTGAATTGCTGATCGTCCCCCAGACCGGCGCACTGTCGTTGAAAACGGAATTCGGCGTACTGAACGTGAACGCAGGCGAGATTGCAGTGATTCCGCGCGGCGTGAAATTCCGCGTTGAAATTTCAAATGAAGTGCGCGGCTACATTTGCGAAAACTACGGCGCGCCATTGCGTTTGCCTGAACTGGGACCGATTGGTGCCAACGGACTCGCAAACGCGCGTGATTTTCTTTACCCGACCGCGTGGTTTGAGGATGTCACATTGAAGACGGAAGCCGTCGCCAAATTTGGTGGCGGTCTTTGGCGCTGCGAATACGATCACTCGCCGTTGAATGTGGTGGCCTGGCATGGCAATTACGCGCCGTACAAATACGATCTCGCCAGATTCAATACCATCAATACCGTCAGCTTCGATCATCCTGACCCGTCGATTTTCACCGTACTTACCTCGCCGTCGGAAACGCACGGCACGGCGAATATTGATTTCGTAATCTTCCCGCCGCGTTGGATGGTGGCAGAAAACACCTTTCGGCCACCGTGGTTCCATCGCAACTGCATGAGCGAGTATATGGGCCTGATCCACGGTGTCTACGATGCCAAGGCCGAGGGATTTCTTCCCGGTGGCGGCTCGTTGCACAATTCGTTCTCCGCACATGGGCCCGACAAAACCACGTTTGACAAAGCCTCCAGCGCCGATTTGACCCCACAAAAAATCGACAATACGCTCGCGTTCATGTTTGAAAGCCGGTATGTGTTTGAGCCGACAGCGCATGCGATGTCGGGGGGATTGTTGCAGGCGGATTACGATAAAGTCTGGGCAAATTTCGGTAGCGCAAAAATCAAATAGTCAGGAAACGTATATGAAACTCGCCTCTCTAAAAGGCCCCACTCGCGACGGTACCCTGCTGCTCGTCGACGAAAACCTCTCCCGCGCGGTAGCAGTCACCGACATCGCCCCCACCATGCAATACGCCCTTGAACACTGGCACACAGTCGAACGCCTGTTGCTCAACGAATTCGAAGCCATCGACTCTGGCACTGACCGTCCCATCCTCGATTTTCAAAAGCTTCTTGAAGAGGGCAAAGTCGCCGCACCATTGCCACGCACCCATCAATGGCTCGACGGCTCCTCCTATCTCACCCACGTCGAGCGCGTACGGCGTGCGCGAAACGATACGGTGCCGGAAAGCTATTACCGCGAGCCGTTGATGTATCAGGGTGGCGGCGATTCGATGTTGGGGCCGCGCGACGACATCGAGGTGCTGTCCGAGGATTGGGGCGTCGATCTTGAAGGTGAAGTCGGCGTGATCATCGGTGACGTGAAGATGGGTGCGGCGCCCGCCGAATGCGTGGACGCGGTGAGACTGGTCGTGTTGATCAATGATGTTTCCTATCGCAAGTTGATTCCGGCAGAGTTGCAAAAAGGCTTCGGTTTCGTCAATGGCAAGGGGCTGAACGCGCTCTCCCCCGTCGCGGTGACGCCGGACGAATTGGGCGGTGCCTGGAGCGATGAGAAAGGTGCGGGCAAGCTCGACTTCCGGCTCGTGTGCCACGTGCGCGGCTACTGGTTTGGCAATCCCAATTGCGCCGACGACATGAATTTCTCACTCTACGACTTGATCTCGCACGCGGCCAAAACGCGTCCGCTGATGGCCGGGACATTGATCGGATCGGGCACGATTTCCAATCGCGACAAAGCCACCGGCTACGCCTGCATCATGGAAAAGCGGCTGGTTGAACAAGTTGAGTTGGGCGCTGCGATGGAGGAGTTCCTCAAATTCGGTGACGAAGTGGAAATTGATATGTTCGATCATCATGGCGAGACGATTTTCGGCTCGATCAAAAATCGCGTCGTCAATGCCAACGCTAGCGTCAATGAAATCAGGTTCGAATAGTGGCCGGACAAACTGATCACGCCTTGCGCGGCGATTATTCGCAAATGCGGGCCGATTACACGGTAGAGCAGGATTATTCTCGCTACTCACCAGAAGAACAGGATCTGTGGAAGCGCCTCTACGCGCGCCAATCCGCGCTGGTGCCGCAGTACGCGTGCAACGAATTTATCGACAGCCTGAATACACTCAATTTCGGCGCAGGTATTCCGCACTTCGACGAAATCAACGCCAGGCTGCAGCCCGCCACCGGCTGGACGCTAGTCGCCGTACCTGGCTTGTTGCCCGATGACGTTTTCTTTACGCACCTTGCCAACCGGCGGTTTCCGGTATCGGTGTGGTTGCGCAGCCCTGAAGAGTTCGAGTACATCGTCGAGCCCGATATCTTTCACGATTTCTTCGGCCATGTGCCGCTGCTGTTCAACAAAGTATTCGCCGATTATCTGGAGGCCTACGGCAAGGGTGGCGTGAAAGCCAAAGGGCTCAACGCGCTGGATTACCTCGCCAGACTGTATTGGTACACGGTTGAATTCGGTTTGATTCGCACGCGCAATGGCCTGCGCACCTATGGTGCGGGCACTCTCTCGTCTGCGGGCGAGTTGTCGTACTGCATCAGTAACCCAAAACCGAATCGCATCCGCTTCGACCTGCTGCGTGTGATGCAGTCCAAATACAAAATCGATACGTTTCAGGAAACGTATTTTGTGATCGACAGCTTCACCGAATTGTTCAACGCGACCGCACCGGATTTCACGCCGTATTACGCTGAGCTGCGTTCGCGCCGTGATCTTGCGGCGAATGAAACGATTGCTGCAGACGTTATTGTGAAAGTCTAGCACTGGCGCGGATTACAGGCACTTTTTGGCGGAAACGGTGCGCCGGTGCTGGGGTTTGATATTTTTCTCCATTGTCTTGACCAAGCGCAATTCAAACTGATGCGGATGGCATCCCATGCTGATTCAAATAAACACCGTCGTCCTCGCGAAAGCGAGGACCCAGTGACTTTCACGAAACGACGCTGGATTCCCGCCTTCGCGGGAAAGACGGTAACGGGCACTGGTTGGTTTTCCACAGCACTTTGAATCGCACCTTGTTGACACCGAATGTTTGACTTCTCGCCCGACGCAGGCCTGTGGGGACTCGCTGCGGCAGCATTCCTCTCCGCCACCGTGTTGCCGGGCAGCTCCGAAATCGTGTTGGTCGGTGTACTCGCGAAATTCCCAACGCTATTCTGGCAATGCATCATCGTCGCCACCGTCGCCAATACGCTGGGCGGGATGACTTCCTACGGCATCGGCCGCGTACTTCCTGTCACGCCGGAGAAAAGTAAAGCGCTCACGTGGTTGCAGCGTTATGGCGAATGGATGTTGCTGCTATCGTGGGTACCGCTGATCGGCGATGCGTTGTGCGTGGCTGCCGGGTGGCTGCGCATCAATCCGTGGTTGACGTTGTTGATGCTGGCTATCGGTAAATGTGCGCGGTATCTGGCTATTGCGGGCGGATGGGTGTGGTTTGCGGTGTAGTGGTTTGTCTGATGGGTCAGGTGTAAGCAGGGCTCGCTATGAATGTGTGTTTCGACCCAAACCAGACAGTCAGATTTCCCGTAAGCGGACTGTTCCGTCCGCGCTAAAGCGCGCGCTGCTCGTTATTCGAAAATTTTCCAGGGCAGTAAGAGACGATTCATATAGTTACCTCAATTCTTGGTCACGATTAACGCAAAAAAACGCATACCCGAAGCGGTTGTGCCTGGCCAAATGAGACATACGCGCCCAGCGAGCGACCCTCACGAAACTCATTCGCCTGCCGGATCAAGTAATATGGCTAATGGACCTCAATCCCGCCGCAGCGCCAGCTTCCACTTCTGCACCCGCTGCCGCAACTACGGACTCAGAGGGCGACCAGATCAGTCAGAATATTGAAGCTGTTCTGGCGTTCTATCAGCGCGAGGATCAAAAAATAAGTCGGTCGCAACGTATGCTGGAACGCATCAGCGACTTCATCGCGCAACCGGTTTTCCTTGGCCTTATTCTGCTCTTCCTCGGATTGTGGATAGCCATCAGTGTTGTGTTGCGTCGGCTTGGCATTGTCGACTTTGATCCACCACCATTTTTCTGGCTTCAGGGATTGGTCAGTCTTGGCGCGTTTCTGGTCGCCACCGCCGTTCTGATCAAGCAGGATCGTCTCGGCAAACTTGTCGAACAACGGGAGCACCTTGACCTTAAGTTGACGCTGCTGACCGAACAAAAGACAGCCAAACTTATCGATCTGCTGGAAGAGTTGCGGCGTGACCTGCCCAACGTCGAGAATCGCCATGATCCCGAGGCGGCAGCACTCAGGCAGTCGATGAAACCGCAACAGGTGCTCGCCGCATTGGCCGAAGGCGGTGAGTCGGGTAAGGGATCGAAGCCTGAAAGCGACGCCAACGAAGTGAACCGCAGCGATAAGTAAAGGCGTGCGGGATTTTTCACTCGGAAGTTGTTCACGACTGCGGCAGGAGAATGACGCAAGAACGCGGAACAGTTGCGATGGTGCATCAGGTTAGGTACGACCGCCCGTCGGCCGATCACCGGCGTGGTTTCCGTGCCGTAACTGTCTTCGGCCGACAAATCGTGAGAGCGCTTCGTAGAAAAACGGGGGGCTTCCTGAATGACCGCACCTGGCTAATAGCGGACAATAATGTCCGGCACAAACCCCACCCCTACTTAACCACCACCCAATGCAAATCCAACAAATTATTCGGCCGATGCAACACCGTCACATTCTTCCGCGACGCCCACGGAATCATCTGCCGGTGTAGAGGAATCACATGCACCTCATCCTGCATGATTTTGGTGGCGCGATTGATCATGTTTTGACGCTCGACCAAGTTCATTTCGCCTTCGAGCTTGTCGATCAGCGTGTCGAGTTCTTCGTTCTTGGCGTTGCCGTAATTTGAGTCGCCAGCACCTTTGCCATCACGGCTGTGCATCACCGGTTTGAGGATAAAGATCGCGTCCGTCGCACCTCCGCCCCAACCTGCCAAAAAGGCGCTGGTATCCCGATTTTGCACTTTGGGGAAGAAGTTTGCCTTCGTCATTGTCTCTACCCGCACATTCAATCCAATACGCGCCCACATCGCGGCCACCGCCACACAGAGCTTTTCGTCGTTGACATAGCGATCATTCGGGCAGTGAAGCGTGAAGCCAAAGCCTGAGGGATAACCAGCCTCGGCGAGTAGTTTTTTCGCTTTGGCCGGATCGAACGCGTGGCGCTTCTCCATCTCTGGCGGCACGCCTGCGGCAACTCCTGCGGGCAATGGAATGCCGGTCGGAATCGACAGCCCACGCATCACTGATGTTTTGAGTGCATTGACATCGATCGCCTGATACATGGCCAGGCGAACACGTTTGTCCTTGAAGGGATTTTTTCCTTTCACATCCGCGTACAGAAGCTCATCGCGAGCCTGATCGGTGCCCAGATAAATTAGGCGCTGCTCGTGCCCTTCCCAGACTTTGATATCGGGATCGTTGCGCAGACGCAGGACATCCTGCACCGACGGATCAAGCACGAAATCGAGTTCGCCGGTCTTGAGCGCGGCCATGCGCGTCGCATCGTTGGTCACTGGTCGATAGTCGATGGTCTCGATATTGCCGGTGTAGAGACCCGCCTTGATTCCCCACCAGTCAGGGTTCTTCTTGTGCAGAATTTTCACGCCCTGTTCCCACGCGATCAAACGATACGGGCCGGTGCCCATGGCATTGCGCGTGGCGAAGGATTCTTCTTTTTTGATGTAATCGAGTGGCTTGACCACGCCGTTTTTTTCACTCCATGATTTACTCATGATCATGATGTTGTTGATGGTGTCCAGCATCACCGGGTTGGGCACCGGCGTGGTGAATTCGACTGTGTAGTCATCGAGCTTTTTGGCGATGCCGGATTGTGTCGAATACAAACGGAATGTCACCGTTGATTCGCGGGCGCGATTAAACGAAAACACCACATCATCGGCTGTGAATGGTGTGCCGTCATGAAACTTCACGCCTTGTCGCAGCTTGAAGACCCACGTCAGCGGCCCGGTATTGGTCCACGACAGCGCCAGACCGGGTACGAATTTTGCAAACGTTTGACGGTCGCGAGTGACCAGGTATTCATACACCAGCGCATTGATCCCGTTATTGAAGGTTTCGTTTTGACTGTGCGGATCCAGCGTGGCTGCATCGCCCCGCGTAGACCAGCGAAAATTCTTCGCGTCTGTCGCCGTTACGGTAAGCACTAGGATCAATGCGGCCAGCAGTGCGCGAAAAATCATGGTCGTCCCCTCCGTGGATTTGTTTCACAAACGACATCGACCCGTAGTCCGATATGAAAACTTGTCATTTCGACGGCACGGAGAAATCTGCTGTGCGCCGTTTACCGTCTACAAAGCAGATTTCTCCCGCTGGTCGAAATGACAATGATGATGTGGCGTACACGTCGATTTCGAAATGACAATGATTGTGTGGCGTGCACATCAATTTACATCTTGATCCACGCCACCTCCAGCCAGTTATCGGGCCGATGAATCACATTGACAGTGGCCTTCGACGCCCACGGGATTACCTGTAAGTGCAGCGGGATATGCAGCACATTGTCGTGATGCATCTTCATGGCGGTGTTGATCATCTCCTGGCGCTTTTTCATGTCCATTTCTGATTCGGCCTTATCGATCAGGTCGTCAAATGCGGGTAGTTTGTAATTGCCCCAGTTGTATTCGCCAGCACCTTTGTCGTTGCGGCTATGCAGCACCGGCTTCAGGGTAAACATCGCGTCAGTCGTCGCACCGCCCCAGCCGAGCATGTACATGCTGGTATCGAGCTTTTGCACTTTGGGAAAATAATTGGCTTTAGGTATTGCTGCCACTTTTACCGTCACACCAATTTTTGACCACATACCGGCAAGCGCGACACAGATGCGTTCGTCATTGATGTAGCGATCATTCGGACAGTCCAGCGTCACTTCAAACCCGTTGGGGTAGCCGGCCTCGGTGAGCAGCTTTTTGGCGGCGACCAGATCGAGCGGATAGCGCTTGTCCATCGAGTCAGGAATGCCGGCCGCTTTCGGGGCGGACACGTTTATCGCCGTCGGCACGGAAAGCCCGCGCATGACAGTCTTCTTCAACGCCTCCACATCCGCAGCCTGATACAGCGCCTGACGAACACGCTTGTCCTTGAATGGGTTCTTGCCTTTCACGTTTGAATAAAGCAGTTCATCGCGCGCCTGATCCATGCCGATGAAGATGACGCGGTTTTCCTGGCCCTCATACACTTTGAGCGCCTTTACCTGTTTGAGTTTTTCCAGATCCTGCAACGGCGGGTCCAGCACGAAATCGACTTCGCCCGAGAGCAGCGCGGCCACGCGCGTACCGGGCGCCTTGATCGGCGTGTAAACGACCTCGTCGACATTGCCCTCGAAGCGCTTCTCCTTGATGCCCCACCAGTTGGGGTTTTTCTTTAACACCGTTTTCACGTCAGCCTCGCGCGAGACCAATATGAACGGCCCGGTACCCATCGCATTACGGATCGCGTAGGTCTCTTCCTTGTTTTTGAAATCCTGCGGTTTTTCGACCTTGTTCTTTTCGCTCCATGCCTTGTTCATCATAAAAATATTGCCCGCACTCACCATGTCGATGAGCACTGGGTTGGGCACCGGCGTGGTCAATTCCACGGTGAAGTCGTCAATTTTTCTTGGCTTACCCAGAGCATTGCCATATACCTTCATGTTCGAGGTATCGGCCTGCACCCGAAGCACCGAGAACACCACATCGTCGGCTGTAAACTTTGAGCCGTCGTGCCAAACCACGCCCTGACGCAACTTGAACACCCACGTCGTCGGCGACGTCTGCTTCCATTCGGTCGCGAGGTTCGGTATCGGCTTCATCTTTTTGTCGCGCACCAGCAATTGCTCGTAAATCTGTCCATTGAACTGGTTGTTGAACGATTCATTCTGCGCATGCGGATCGTGCGTGGCGATATCGCCCTGGCTCGCCCAGCGCAATGTCTTGCTGTGTGCGTCGGCGCTGCCGAGCATAAAACCAATCGCCATTGCGATCGCCGTTGCCGCCGAAAAAATAAGCTTCATGAGAACTCCTGCAGAATGAAAAAAGCGGACCGAAAATTGTGCCTTGGGAAATCATAATCCAAACCGCCGCCTATAATGCTTTTTTACAAATCGCCAATTGGTATGACTGCCCCCCTACGCTACCGCATCGTTGCCAGCAACCCCGCCGCGCATCTTTTTGAAGTGAGCCTTACCGTCAGCGAGCCGAACCCCGCCGGTCAGCGCTTCATGTTGCCGGTCTGGATTCCGGGCAGCTACATGATTCGCGAATTTGCGCGCCATATCGTGGCGCTGCGGGCCGAATGCAACGGCAAAGCGGTCAACTGCGAAAAAATCGACAAGGCGACCTGGCAATGCGCGCCAGCGACCAGTGCCATCACGCTTACTTACGAAATCTACGCATGGGATTTAAGCGTTCGTGCTGCGCACCTCGATGAAACACACGCTTTCTTCAATGGCACCAGTGTTTTTCTGCTGCCGCTGGGGGCAGAGAATATGCCTTGCGAAGTGGAAATTTTGCGCCCCGCCGGCCCACGCTACGCTGGGTGGCAAATTGCGACATCGTTAAGTCAAACTCAAGCACTGGCGGGGGTCGCAGGCCAAAATGATCCTGAGAACCCCGTCAATGCTGGTGTTTCAACATTTTCTCCCAAGCAGTTCGGACTATTCACCGCCACCAATTACGATGAATTGATCGATCACCCGGTGGAAATGGGTGCGTTCTCGTACGCCACGTTTGAGGCGTGTGGCGTCCCGCACCATATCGCGATTACCGGCAGGCATCGTGCGGATATGGCCAGGCTTTGTGCCGACCTGAAAAAGATTTGCGAGTACCAGATTGGCCTGTTCGAACCAGAAACTGCCGCAGCGCCGATGCAGCAATATTGGTTCTTGATCATGGCCGTCGGCGATGGATATGGCGGCCTTGAACATCGCGCATCGACTGCGCTTATTTGTAACCGCGACGATTTGCCATTGGCGCATGACAAAAAAGTCAGCGCCGGTTATCGGCGCTTTCTGGGCTTGACGTCGCACGAATATTTTCATACCTGGAATGTAAAGCGCATCAAACCGGCCGCGTTTGTGCCTTACGATCTTGGCCGCGAAAATTACACCCGCCAACTGTGGTTTTTTGAAGGCTTCACCAGCTATTTTGACGATCTCGTCCTCGTCCGCACCGGCCTGATCGAGCCGCTCGTGTACCTTGAAATGATCGCCGAAACCATCGGTCGTGTGATGTCGCAATCGGGCCGCACCAAACAGAGTGTGGCTGAATCGAGCTTTGATGCCTGGGTTAAATATTATCGTCAGGATGAAAATTCGCCGAACGCAATTGTGAGCTACTACCAAAAAGGCTCGATGGTTGGCTTGGCGCTGGACCTCACGATTCGGCACCGCACCGGAGGGACGAAGTCACTCGACGACGTGATGCGTGCGTTGTGGGTCAAATATGGTCGCCCCGGCATTGGTGTGCCTGAGGGCGGTGTCGAAGTTATTGCCGAGCAGACCACGGGGCTGGACTTATCCGAATTTTTTGCCTCTGCCGTGCGCGGCACGACCGATATCGATTTGGCCACACTCATGAGCACCGTCGCCATTGACCTCGCGTGGCGGGTGCCGGGGAAAGTAAAAGACGATGAGGCAGCGCCAGCAACAATAGGCGTAAAAATCAGCGCTGAGTCCAATGGCGACGCAAAACTCGCGCAAGTATTCGATGGCGGCGCAGCCCAGGCGGCTGGTCTTTCTGCGGGTGATAGCGTGGTGGCCATCGATGGTTTGCGCGTATCGGCGTTGACCCTTGAAAAGCGTCTGCGCAGCTACCCCGCGGGCGCCAGCGTGTCACTGACCGCGTTCCGGCGTGATGAGCTGATGACCTTTCAAGTCGTCTTGCAGGCACACGGCGCACAAACTTGCGCGTTGACGATGCAAGACACGCCAATCGATGCCAAGGCGCGTCGCAATGCCTGGTTACAAGCGCGATAACGTATCGCAGCAACTACTTTTTCGCACAAATCTTTCCTGTTGGAGACTGACCATGAATGCCCCGATTACTTTGATGTTTCCCACTTTGCAAGACCCATCGCTGCTACGGCATCAAAGTTACGTGGACGGCGAATGGATCGACGCTGATTCCGGGATGCGTTTTGACGTTGACAATCCAGCGGACGGCAGCATTGTCGGCAGTGTGCCGGACTGTGGCGCGGCTGAAACCAAGCGAGCAATCACTGCCGCCAATGCGGCATTGCCCGCGTGGCGCGCGCTGACCGCGAAACAGCGCTCGGCATTGCTGCGCCGCTGGTATGAGCTGATGTTGCTCAACGCCGACGACCTCGCCCTCATTCTCACCACCGAGCAGGGCAAGCCACTGGCCGAAGCGAAAGGTGAAGTGATGTACGGGGCCTCGTTCATCGAATGGTTCGCTGAGGAAGGCAAACGCATCTATGGCGATGTGATTCCGCCGCACATGGCCGACAAACGTCTGATTGTGCTGAAGCAACCGATTGGCGTTACCGCCGCGATTACGCCATGGAATTTTCCCAACGCGATGATCACCCGCAAAGCCGCACCTGCATTGGCTGCTGGCTGCACGATGGTATTAAAACCCGCTGAGCAAACGCCATTTTCAGCACTCGCGATGGCCGAACTTGCGCATCGCGCCGGGATTCCCAAAGGTGTATTCAACGTCATCACTGGTGCTGCGCATTCGTCCCCGGCCATCGGCCAGGAACTATGCGCCAATCCGATTGTGCGGAAGCTCTCCTTTACGGGTTCCACCGAAGTTGGTCGCATCCTGATGCGCCAGAGTGCCGACACCATCAAGAAACTCTCGCTTGAATTAGGCGGCAACGCGCCGTTTATTGTCTTCGACGACGCCGACCTCGATGCCGCCGCTGACGGTCTCATGCAATGCAAATTCCGTAACGCCGGGCAGACTTGTGTGACCGCCAATCGCATTTATGTGCAGGCGGGCGTATACGATGCCTTCGCTGAAAAATTTGGTGCCAGGCTGGCCAGCCTGAAGGTCGGACGCGGCACCGACAGCGGCGTGAACGTCGGCCCGCTGATCGACGAGCAAGGCCTCTTCAAAGTTGAAACACATGTGAACGATGCGGTCGCCAAAGGTGCAAAAGTATTGATTGGCGGCAAGCGCCACGCGCTCGGCGGACGTTTTTTCGAGCCGACGTTACTGACCGATGTGCCGATGTCGGCGAAAGTATCGAAGGAAGAAACATTCGGCCCGATTGCACCGCTCATCAAATTCAACACCGAGGCCGAGGCAGTCGCGCTGGCCAACGACAGCGAGTTTGGTCTGGCGGCGTATTTCTTCGCCCGCGATGTCGGTCGCGTGTTCCGTGTGGGCGAGGCGCTTGAATCGGGCATGGTCGCCATCAACACCGGCATTCTTTCCAATGAGGTCGCACCTTTCGGCGGCGTGAAGCAGTCCGGGCTGGGGCGCGAAGGCTCGAAGTACGGTATCGAGGACTATCTGGAAATAAAGTACCTTTGCCTGAACGTATGAACATGGTCATGTTGCGGCTGGCCCTCGGCTGCGCCGTTGCGTTCGCCGTACACGCGTCCGCACAAAGCCCGCAGGTCACTCAGGCACCACCGTCGCTGGAGCGGCCCGCGCCGGAGCTGCCGTCGGGAGTTCAGGAAAAGAATCTCGCACATGCGCAGAAATACATGGTCGCCGCCGCGAACCCACTGGCGGTTGAAGCCGGATTAAAAATGCTGGCACGCGGTGGCAGTGCGACTGACGCGGCCATTGCGGTGCAGATGGTATTGAATCTGGTGGAACCGCAGGCGTCCGGCATTGGTGGTGGGGCATTTATGTTGCATCATGACGCGCGCAAGAATGACACCGTCGTCTACGATGGCCGCGAGACGGCACCGATGGCCGCCACTCCAGAAATGTTCCTCGGCAGTGACGGTAAACCGATGCGCTTTCAGGATGCGGTCATCGGCGGTCGCGCCGTCGGCGTACCGGGCGTGTTGCGGGCGCTAGAAGTGGCACATGCGCGACACGGCATTCTTGCCTGGGCAGAACTGTTCGAGCCCGCCATTTCGCTGGCTGAAAAAGGCTGGACGCTATCGCCGCGGGTACAAATCCAGATCGCCGCCGACAAGGCGATGTTGAACGACGCCAAGACCCGCGCATATTTCTATCTTGCCGATGGCACAGCCAAGCCGGTGGGGACGATTGTGAAGAATCCGGCCTTTGCCGCGTTGCTGCGGCGCATCGCCAAAGAAGGGCCGGACGCGTTTTACACCGGAGAGGTTGCCAGAGACATGGTGGCGGCAGTGCGCAATCACCCTACCAATCCGGGCACCCTCAGTGAAGACGATCTACGCGCCTATCGCGCCCAGACACTTGCACCGCTCTGTGGGCCATACCGCAGTTTTCGGGTTTGCGGCATGCCGCCGCCGGGCGGTGGCTTGACGGTATTGCAGATTCTCGCGACACTCGAACGCTTCGACATGAAAGCGGTCCGGCCCGGCTCGACTGAAGCGGTTCACCTGTTTTCTGAAGCGGGGCGACTGGCCTACGCCGACCGCGAACGCTATATGGCAGACGACCGCTTTGTCGATGTGCATGTGGCAGGACTTGCCGATCCCGCTTACAACCGCCGCCGCAGCGAATTGATCCGTCCTGAAAAATCGATGGGCCGTGCCGTGGCAGGCGCTCCCTCCAGCGCGACTGTGGCGATGGGTGACGGCGACACGCCGGAGTTTCCCTCGACTAGCCATATTTCCATCGTCGATCAGCACGGCAATGCGGTCAGCATGACCACGTCGATCGAATCCCGGTTCGGCAGCCGCATCTTTGTGCATGGGTTTTTGTTGAACAACACACTCACCGACTTCTCGATGACGGCGACGGAAAATGGACGCCCGGTCGCCAATGCTGTTTTTCCTGGCAAGCGTCCACGCAGTTCGATGTCACCCACTCTCGTGTTCGACAACCAGAGCAAGTTGCATATGGTGCTCGGTAGCCCGCTGGGGTCGGTGATTATTAATTTCGTCGCCAGAACTCTGATTGCGACGCTGGATTGGGGCATGGATATGCAGGCCGCCATTTCTTATCCGCATTTCGGCAGCCGCAACGGCCCGACGGAAATCGAGAAGGGCACGGCAGTCGAGAACTTGCAGGCCGCGCTGAAGTCTATGGGCCATGAGGTGCGCGTCGTTGATTTACCGAGCGGTTTACATGGCATCATGCGCACTCCATCCGGCTGGCAAGGCGGCGCCGACCCGCGTCGCGAAGGCATTGCCAAGGGTAAGTAAAAACATCACATCACAGTTTGGATATTTCATGAAAAAAATATTGCTCGTCACCTCATTCGCTCTGCTCACACTTAATGCTTGTGCCGCCACAGAGCCCGCCAAATCCAACGTAGCGCCGGTGGCCCCGGTGGCCGCAAAGCCAGCCGCCGTCGCTGCCACAACCGCACCGCTGCCTATCGCGAATGCGGCCCCCTTGCGGCTTGCGCCGGGCCAGCCGTTGCCTGCCAATCTCACGCAATTGACCATCATTGATCGTGAACCCGGCGACGCCAGTTCGGCATTGGTCGCTAACGGCAGTCCGATTTTGGTTCACTACACCGGCTGGCTGTATGACCCCGCCGCACCTGATGGAAAAGGTGCCCAGTTCGATTCATCGCGCACCCGCGTTGCACCGTTCAGTTTTATCGTTGGTGCCGGGAGAGTCATCAAGGGTTGGGACCTGGGAGCGATCGGTATGAAAATCAACGGCAAACGCACGCTCATCATTCCGGCCAGCCTCGCATACGCAGAGCGCGAGCGCCCAAAAATTCCCGCTAATTCCAACCTGATGTTCGATATTGAACTCATCAATATTGTGCAGACGGGTGCGTCCGGACTGGGTGTGTCGTCTACGCCCGCAGCACTGCCCGCGGTCGCGAGCGGACCAATGCGTCTCGCACCGAAAGCAACGCTACCGATGATCGCGACCGACCTGACCATCATCGATCAATTGGTCGGCACCGGGCAAACCGCCGAGGCAGGTTCAGCCGTGACAGTGCACTATACCGGCTGGCTTTATGATGCCAAATTGCCCGGCGGCAAGGGCAAGGAATTTGATAGCTCGGTCAAAAGCGGCAAGCCGTTCGTGTTTCCGCTGGGCGGCAAACGTGTGATTAGAGGCTGGGATGAAGGCGTGGCTGGCATGAAAGTCAAAGGCAAACGCACTCTCATCATTCCATCGCAATTCGGCTATGGCGAGCGCGGTGCGGGCGGCGTGATTCCGCCGAATGCGACGCTGATATTCGATGTCGAATTGCTCGACGTGGGCGGTAGCGCGAAATAGCAACGCGTTGAGGAGTTTCTCGAAGCCTAACTGCCGTTCGCACTGATCTCCGCCTGTGCTGAGCTCAGTGCGAACGGGGTTTTTTTAGAAGTCCTTTGTACAGACACTAGCACTGGCGTGGCTTCCAAGCCAATATAGGCTGAAAGTGCGCGCCAGATGGCGTTCTACGTTTTTAATTGAAACCGCGCATGAAAACCTTTGCCGCAATCATCATCGGCGACGAAATCCTTTCTGGCAAACGCCAGGACAAGCATTTGTCGAAGACCATCGAGACGTTAAAAGCGCGCGGACTTGATCTTGGCTATGCCCAATATATCGGTGACGAGCCCGAGCGTATTGTGGCCACACTCAAGCGTTCCTTCGCGACCGACCACATCGTTTTTTGTTTCGGCGGCATCGGTGCCACACCCGACGACTACACGCGGCAATGCGCGGCTGAGGCGTTGGGCGTGGCTTTGCACACGCACCCGGAGGCGATGGCGGCGATGGCCGCAAAGCCGGGTTTCGAGCTCACACCAAATCGCATCAAGATGGCCGAGTTTCCAGTCGGCTCAACCGTCATCCCGAACCCGTACAACCAGATCGCCGCGTTCTCATGCGGAGACCATCATTTCCTGCCGGGCTTTCCCGAAATGGCCTGGCCGATGATGGCGTGGGTGCTGGAATCAACATACCGACACCTGTTTGATCAAGTCGCATTTGCCGAAGAAATCATCGTTATCCATGAGGCCGGTGAGAGCAAACTGATCGACGCGATGAATCGACTCGTGGCCGATTTTCCGAGCACCAAACTATCGAGCCTGCCGCAGCATTTGCCAAGCGGCAGCATCATTGAATTATCGATCCGGGGTGACCCGCTTCTCGTGCCGATTGCGATGCGGCAAATGCAACAAGAAGTTCACAATCTCGGTTTCAAATTTGACGTAAAGTAGTTTTTTAACGCAGAGGAGAAGCAGATGGGATTGCTCGATGGATTACTGGGGAGTTTGACGGGTGGTGGCAGTGCTAGTGGCAACAGCGGATCCAATCCGTTATTGCAAATTGCGATGCAGATGCTGGCCAACAAGGGCGGCGGCGGCACAGGTGGCGGCGCACTGGAAAGCATGGGCGGATTGAGCGGCATCGTCAGTGCTTTCCAAAAAGGTGGTCTCGGCCATCTGGCTGATTCATGGGTCGGCACGGGTGACAACCTGCCCGTGAGCGGCGATCAGCTCTCACAAGTTTTAGGCTCGGACAAGATTGGCGAGATCGCCAGCCAACTCGGCCTGTCCCAAGGCGATGCGGCTGGTGGACTGGCGAAAATACTGCCTGACCTCATCAATCACGTCACCCCAAACGGCCAGATACCAGCCAGCAACAATATGGTGGCCGATGCGCTTTCGATGTTTCTGAAAAGATAACTTCGTTGACATCGTCGGCCTGAACCCCGCGCCAGACGTGGTGTTCAGGCCGATTTCATTTGTGGGTCGCGGATTGTGGCCGCGTGATTGGCGCGCCCGACTCGCTCGCCAGTGTTGGTGGCAACGGCTGCGGTTTGGTTTCTTCAGACTCGCCGAGCGCGAACATCGCAATCTTGATGGTGACATCGTCGCTGACCGAATGCGACCACGATTTCATGCCGAACGCAGAACGCTTCACGGTTAACGTGGCCTCGGCGCGGCAAAACGCGGGCGCGGGAACGGGCGTGTTTGCAGGCTTGCATGTCCAATGCTTGATTGCGAGCGCCACCAACTGCGTGTTACCTGTCAGCGTCAACATTCCCTCGATCAAACGCAGGCGTTCACCTTCAAAAACAAAACGCGACGATTTGAATGCAATGCGCGGATATTTTTCAACATTGAAAAAATCTGCACCGCGCGCCGCCGCACTGGCGCGCGCCGAGTTGGCCTCCACCGTGGTGGTATCGATCAGCACCTCGATATTGCCCACCCGACTGGCAGGGTCAAAGTGCATGTCGCCGGTGGTGCGTTTGAAATGGCCGCGAATGGGAATAAAGCCGAGCAGCCTGACTTCAAAACTGGACGTCGTCTCCGTAGGGTCAAGGCGATAGTTGGTTGCGGCCACGCCAGCAGGTTGAAGCATTAGCAGCGCGAAAATCGTGCCGCATAACACGTCACACATCGCCATCGTTGAAGGTCTCCGCATTGCGCTGCCACTGCTCGATCGTGCGCCGGTCTTTTTTGGTCGGTCGACCGCGAAATAACGGTGGCGGCATGTCGCGCAATTCTGCAGCGACCTTTTCGCGCGCCAGAACGCTGGCGGCCGATTCCTCAAACAGCGTTTGTGCAATCGTTGCCGAGCCGCGTTTGTCGGCAACCGCTTTGACGACCAGTTGATATTCCACTGGCGGCTTCCGCAACTGCAGTCGATCCCCCGGCCTGATATTTTTAGACGGCTTCACGCGCTCGCCATTCACTTCAATGCGTCCCGCGTTGATCGCATCGATGGCGAGTTGACGTGTTTTGAAAAAGCGCGCGGCCCAGAGCCACTTGTCCAACCGCGCGCCGACGCCTGCTTCGATCTCTTTGCTCACCACACGTCAGCGCGCCTTGCCACTTAATTTTACCGACGCAATATTCATCGGCAATCCCGTGCCGGTGTCGTACTCAGCCCCAGCCAGCACGCCGATCTTGGCGATCTCTTCAGCCGTCTTCCTGCCTTTGAATACGGCAAACATGGCACCCAGCGCAAAATCGCGCCCCGACCCGATCGACCAGAACATGTCGAACTCGAACACTTCGCGCATCGAATAAACGCCGTAAATGCCGCTGGAATTGACCACCAATGCGGTGAGTTGCGACGATTCATACGGGTCGTCGTCCTCTTCCTTCGGATTCAGAAAGGCCTCCTCCTTCAAAATCGGGTGAATTTTTCGAAAGCTCTCGTAAATTTCCTCACGGCCATGAAATTTGAATTCCGGGTGCTTTTTAAGCAACGTTTCGAGCACCAGTTGATGCGCCGCACTGCCGGCGATGCCAAAATAATTGTCACCGTGCTTGAGCAATTTTTCCGGGGCTGCATCGTGCACACTCGCCAGCCGGGTGGATCCAAATGTCGTCAGGGTATCGCCCGCAATCACGGCCACTCCGTTTTTCTTCACCACCACAATGGTCGTCATCACATTCTCCTTTGGTGCACTGAACTGACTGAATTGTTCTTGAATCTTATTTTAAGGAAATCCTGACACCGAAACCGCCGACCGTCGTTGACTTCGCGGCACCGGTTCGGCACACTCATTTGCGTGCAACAATATTGATTCAGGGACACGGGATTAGCCATCCGTGATGGCAATTAACACACAAACACAGGGACTTAACATGAATTTCTCCGCGCAGCTTAAAGTCAACGTCGGTGTCAGTGTTCGCTTGATCGCACTATCCGGTTTGGCCAGTATGGTTTTATTGAGTTCGGCCGCAAACGCCAAAACCTTCCGCTGGGCCAGTGCCGGCGACATTCTGACGATGGACCCCCATTCGCAAAACGAGGGCCTCAACAACCCCATGAACGGCCATGTGTATGAGCCGCTGCTCACGCGCGATGAAAAAATGGCGCTTGAAGCTTGTCTGGCCGTATCGTGGCAACAGCTTGACCCCGGCACCATGCGCTTCAAGCTACGCGACAAAGTCACCTTCCACGACGGCGCAGCCTTCACGGCCGACGATGTGGTGTTCTCGATCACGCGGGCGATGGACAAAACCTCGGATTACAAAGCCTACATTCAGGGCATCAAGGAAGTCCGCAAAGTAGACAACCTCACCGTCGATATCATTAGCACCGGTCCGAATCCGACGCTGCTCGATCAACTGACCCAGTTGCGCATGATGAACAAAGCGTGGGCGACAAAATTCAACGTCCTGCGTCCAACCGATTTTAAGAACAAGGAAGAATCGTGGGCGGTGCGCAACGCCAACGGTACCGGCGCCTATATTTTAAAAGCGCGTGAACCGGACGTAAAAACGATATTTGTCGCCAATTCAAACTGGTGGGGCAAGCGCGGCAACGTCGATGAAGTCATCTACACGCCGATCAAATCCGATGCGACCCGTGTAGCCGCCCTGATATCCGGTGAAGTCGATCTGATCCTTGACCCACCGGTGCAGGATGTCGCCAAGCTCTCGCAAAACAAGGACCTCAAAATAATTGCCGGCAATGAAAACCGTACCATCTTTGTCAATTTCGACCAAGGGCGGGACGAATTGCTCTACGGCAGCAAGGGCAAAAATCCGTTCAAGGATCTGCGCGTGCGTCAGGCCATGTTGTTGACCATTGATGTCCCGGCCATCCACAAAACGGTGATGCGCAGCTCGTCCCTGCCGACCATGTCAATGATCGCGCCACAAGTGCGCGGCTACTCGAAGGATCTGGAAAAGCGCCCTGCAATTGACATCGAAAAGGCTAAAAAATTGATGCGCGAGGCAGGCCTTGCCAATGGCTTTGATGTGACCTTCGATTGCCCGAATGACCGCTACAAGAACGACGAAAAAATCTGTACCGCAATTGCCGGCATGCTGTCCAAAATCGGCATTCGCGTCAAACTCAATTCGATGCCGAAGGCGGCCTACTTCCCCAAGATTCAAAAAAGCGACACCAGCATGTTCCTCTACGGCTGGGGCGTGCCGACCTTCGATTCGCTTTATACCTTGCAGGAAATTATTCGCACCCGAGGCATCGGTGCCGATGGCGCAAACAATTATTCCGGCTACTCCAATCCAAAAGCAGATGCAGTCATCGAGAAGCTGAAAACCGAAATCGATTTCAAAAAGCGCGCCGAGCTCACCAGAGAAGTGCTGCTGATCGATCAAGCCGATGTTGGACATATTCCATTGCATCATCAGATGATTCCGTGGGCGATGCGAAAAAGTGTGAATGTCGCGCATCGGGCGGACAACGGGCTATATGCGATGGCGGTGGTGATTAAGTAGCGCGCCGATAGCGGTGGTGATGCGGTTGGTATTACCCCCTCTCCCTCGGTCCCTCCCCCACGGGGGGGGAGGGAGGCAAAAGCACTTCCCCTTTCGCGGAGAAGGTTTTGATTTTCTTCCCTCCCCCTTGCAGGGCGCGTGGCTCGCTGCATCGAGCCGCCGTTCAGCAGGCGCACCGCATGCGGTGCGAAATCCCTGCTTCACCCTCGCGGGGGAGGGATCGAGGGAGAGGGGGCATCAACGCCACCTCGCTCTCATCAAGTGCGCTCTGCTCTCCCTACTGTTTGCCGCATTCATCAGTAACACCTCCGCCAAAACCATCCGCTACGCCACACAGGACGAACCACAAACACTCGACCCGCATTCGGCGAGCCTTGCGGTCACAACGCGGCTACTCTCGAATGTCTACGAAGGCCTGGTCGGACGCGACAAGAATTTCAAGCTGGTGCCGTGGCTCGCGGTGTCGTGGTCACAACCGGACGCGTTGACGTGGCGCTTCAAATTGCGACCGAATGTGAAGTTTCACGACGGCGCATTGCTCACGGCTGACGATGTGGTGTTCTCGATGGATCGCGCACTCTCCGCCAATTCGCAATTCAAATCCACAGTGCAGGGTGTTGCCCGCGCAAAAAAAATCGATGAACTGACTGTTGACCTCATCATGCGCGAACCAAACCCGGTGCTGCTGAACCACCTGTTCGGATTTCGCATCATGAACAAGGCGTGGGCAATCAAAAACCATTCGGCAAACCCGCAAAACTACACCGACAAAGAAGATACGTTTTCTTCGCGCAACGCGAACGGCACCGGCCCGTTTATGTTGAAGGAACGTCAGACGGATGTGCGGACGGTGCTCATCGCACATTCCAACTGGTGGAACAAGGCAAGCCCGGAAAAAGGCAATGTGACCGAGGTGATATTGCTGCCGATTAAATCGAATGCCACCCGCGCGGCCGCGTTGCTATCAGGCGAAGTTGATTTCGTGAACGACCCGCCGCCGCAGGATATCGCGCGCCTCAAATCGGTAGCCGATGTCAAAATTCTTGAAGGCTTGGAGGCGCGGGTGCAATTTCTGATGTTCGACACCCACCGCGATGAACTGCTGTATTCGAACGTCAAAGGAAAAAATCCATTCAAGGATGTGCGCGTGCGCCAGGCAATCGCCCACGCGATCGACATTCAGGCGATTAAGGCCAAGGTGATGCGCAACCTTTCGCTACCGATTGGCGCGATCATCACTTCAACCGATCAGGGTTATTCGAAAGATGCCGATAAACGTCTGCCGCTGGACCGCGACAAAGCCAAAAAGCTGCTCGCCGAGGCTGGCTATGCGAACGGCTTTGCCGTTACGCTCGATTGCGGCAACAACCAGCCAGCCGCTGATATTTGTCAGTCGATCTCGCCGATGTTGGCGCAGATCGGCATCAAAGTGACGCCCAATATTGTTCCCACGTCGAACTATTTTTCCAAACTACAAAAATTCGACACCAGTTTTTATCTGCTGAGCTGGGGCACGCCGACGTCTGACGCGCTATCGACATTGCAATATCTGTTGCGCACCAATGACGGTCGCGGAACCGGCAATGGCGACGGCAACTATGGCCGTTACTCAAATCCGAAGTTCGATCAACTGGTCGATGCCTTCAAGGTGGAGCCTGACATGAAAAAACGCGACGCGTTGATTCGCGACGCGCTGCTGCTGCTGAACGCTGAATTGCCGGCGGTGCCTTTGCATCAGGCGATCATCCCGTGGGCCATGCGTAAAAACGTCACCGCAGTCTTCCCGCCCAATAGCGTGCCGTATTTTTTTCGCTTTAATATCCAATGATGCTGTTGACGATAAAAAATAACGTGGAACGCCATTTGACGGGCATTTTCAGGCATTTTTGGCCTTAAAGCCGCGCCAGTGCTAGTGTTTATTAATTAATACGCAGGATAAGTGTCGCCATCAGCCTGACTTGAAACCGTAAAAAAGCTATAATTCGCCGCTGCCCGTCGAGGCGACTCGACGGGCAATTTCATGTCCGGGGCTGATTTTTCCCGAACATTTTTATGACCTTCTCACGCATGCGACCACAAGTTGCCATACGGGGAATTTCAAACAACCGTTGGGATCCCATGAGCCGAACCAATCCAGTGTTGTCGCTAGTCGCAGTCATTTGCGCGTTGTTGATGGCGACGGCAGAAGCCAAGACGCTTCGCTACGCAAGTCAGGACGATCCGCAAACGCTGGATCCGCATTCGGCCAATCTGCTGCCGACCAATCGGGTGCTTTCGCAAGTCTACGAAAGCCTCGTCATGCGCGACAAAAATTTCAAACTGGTGCCGGCATTGGCGGTGTCATGGAGCCAGCCTGATCCGAAAACATGGCGCTTCAAGCTGCGTTCGAACGTAAAGTTTCATGGCGGCGAAGCCTTCACGGCCGACGATGTCGTGTTTTCAGTTGAGCGTGCACAAAATCCGCTCTCGCAATTGAAGTCATCTGTCGAAGGTGTAGCGAGTGCTAAAAAAATCGATGCGCTTACGGTCGACCTGATCATGAAAGACCCTAATCCGGTGTTGCTGAATCATCTATTCAACTTCCGGGTGATGTCCAAAGAATGGGCGGTGAAAAATAAAACTGAAAGCCCGCAAAACTACAAAGACCGCGAAGATACTTTTGCTTCGCGCAATACCAACGGCACCGGGCCATTCAAGGTAACGCTGCGCCAGCCGGATATCAAAACCGTGCTGGTCGCCAACGCCGATTGGTGGAACAAGAATAGCCCCGAAAAGGGCAATCTCACGCAAGTAGATTTGTTGCCGGTGAAGTCAAATGCAACACGCGCAGCCGCGCTGCTATCGGGTGAAGTCGATTTCGTGCTCGATCCACCGCCGCAGGATATTGCCCGCCTCAAACAAAATGCAAACGTGAAAGTGATGGAAGGCCGCGACGCACGTGTGCAGTATCTGGCGTTCGATCAATCGCGCAGCGAATTGCTCTACAGCGATGTCAAGGGCAAGAACCCGTTGAAAGATGTGCGCGTTCGTCAGGCCATTTCGCATGCCATCGACATCGATGCCATCCGTGAGAAAGTCATGCGCAGTTTATCGGTGCCGATCGGTACGATGGTTACGCCGGATGTGCGCGGCTACAGTAAGGATGCCGACAAACGGCTGGCGTTTGACCGCGAGAAAGCCAAGAAACTGCTCACCGAGGCGGGCTACCCGAACGGCTTTTCGATCACGCTCGATTGCGGCAATGTGCAACCTGCCGCCGATATCTGTCAGGCGATTCCGCCGATGCTTTCACAAGTCGGCATTCGCGCCACACCCAATATCGTTCCGCAGACCAACTATTTCCCCAAGATCCAGAAATTTGACACCAGCATGTATCTGCTGAGCTGGGGCACGCCAACATTTGATTCGCTTTATACCTTGCAAGCTTTGCTCAACACCAACGGCGGCGAATCATCCGGCATGGGCGACGCCAACTACGGTCGTTATTCAAATCCCAAGATGGACCAGCTCATCACGCAGATCAGAACTGAGAACGATTTGAAAAAGCGCGACGGATTGATTCGTGAGGCCCTGCTCATCAACACCGCCGAGTTGCCCGTCATCCCGTTGCATCAGCCGTTGGTGCCGTGGGCGATGCGCAAAAATGTCGACGCCGTCTTCACACCAAATAACGTTGCCTATTTCTTCCGCTTCAAACTTAACTAGTCGGCGGACGCGTCATGCTCGCATTTTTTATTCAACGATTGCTGCAAGCGGTGCTGGTGATGATCGCGGTGGGCTTTATCGCGTTCTCACTGTTCAACTTTGTGGGCGATCCGGTCTCGCTAATGTTGCCGCCGGAAGCCACCTCAGCCGACCGCGACGAAGTGCGCAAAAGCCTCGGCCTTGATCAGCCGTTTTACACGCAGTTTGCCAAGTTTGTCGGCAATGCCGTGCAGGGCAACTTTGGGATTTCGCTGCGGCTTGGGCGCCCGGTTTCACAACTATTGATTGAACGCCTGCCTGCCACACTGGAACTTTCCATCGTTGCCGCATCGCTCGCGTTGCTGGTGGGTATTCCGATGGGGGTCTATACGGCATTGAGACGCGATTCGTGGCTGTCAAAATTTATCCTGACGATTTCTCTCATCGGCGTTTCGCTGCCTTCGTTTCTGATCGGCATTTTCCTGATCCTGATTTTCGCGGTCTGGCTGGGCTGGCTGCCTTCGTTCGGGCGCGGCGATACCGTCAAGCTTGGTTTGTGGACGACCGGTTTTTTGACCACCAGCGGCCTGAAGGCGTTGATACTGCCCTCAATCACCCTCGGCCTGTTCCAGATGACGCTGATCTTGCGGCTGGTGCGCTCCGAGATGCTGGAAGTGCTGCGCACCGATTACATCAAGTTCGCGCGCGCACGTGGCCTCACGAATAACGCGGTGCATTTTGGCCACGCCCTCAAGAACACACTGGTGCCGGTACTCACCATCGCCGGTTTGCAACTGGGCGGCATCATCGCTTTCGCCATCATTACCGAGACCGTGTTCCAGTGGCCCGGCATGGGGCTGTTGTTTATCCAAGCGGTGCAATTCGCCGACATTCCCGTGATGGCGGCCTACCTTTGCCTGATCGGATTGATCTTTGTCTCGATCAATTTTATCGTCGACATGTTGTATTACGTTGTCGATCCACGCTTGCGCGCCGAGCGATCCGGCGGGGGACATTAACATGCAAGATAACAACGTGAACTTGGGCCCCAGCCTTCGCTGGGGCGACGGAGCGAATCATGAATGATTCACTCCGTCGTTTTTTCGACGGCGACGTCTGGTGGAGCTTCAAACGCAATCCACTCGTCATCGTTGCTGCGATCATGGCATTAATTTGCATCCTCGGCTCAGCCTTCGCGCCTTGGCTGTCGCCACACAATCCGTTCGATCTCAAGACCATCAACCTGCTGGATGCGTTTACGCCGCCTTCGTGGATCGTCAATGGCCGGCCGCAGTTTGTGTTTGGCACCGACGATCAGGGTCGCGATGTTCTTTCGACCATCATGCACGGCTCGCGTATTACGTTGCTGGTGAGTATTTGTGCTGTGATGCTGTCAATGGTTATCGGTATTTCGCTTGGTCTCGTCAGCGGGTACGTGGGCGGCAAGCTCGATGCATTCATCATGCGTATCGCCGATATCCAGCTTTCATTCCCGGCCATTCTGATTGCGCTGCTGATCGACGGCGTTGCGCGCGCGGTGGTGGGCAAGGAATACCACGATCAGATCGCCGTCTACGTACTGATATTTGCCATTGCCGCTTCTGGCTGGGTGCAATACGCGCGCACCGTGCGCGGCTCCACGCTGGTCGAGCGCAACAAGGAATATGTGCAGGCCGCACGCGTGATCGGTCGTTCAAAGCTGGCCATCATGTTCTCGCATGTGCTACCCAATGTGACTGGTCCGGTGCTGGTGCTGGCCACGCTCCACGTCGGTACTGCCATTCTCACTGAAGCCACGCTGTCGTTCCTTGGCGTCGGCGTGCCGCCAACGCAGCCGTCGCTGGGCACGCTGATCCGTATCGGCAATGATTTCCTGTTCTCGGGCGAATGGTGGATCACGGTGTTCCCGGGCATTGCGCTGGTGGTGCTGGTGTTGTCGATCAACCTGCTCGGCGATTGGCTGCGTGACGCGCTCAATCCGAAGCTGCGATAGACCGAATTGGACGTGCGATGACAACCCCTCTTTTACAAGTTAAAAATCTCCGTATCGAATTCCCGACGCGTCGCGGTACGTTGGTGGCAGTCGACGACATCAGTTTTGAAATTGCGCCCGGCGAAGTGCTGGGTGTGGTCGGTGAATCGGGGGCGGGCAAATCGCTTACGGGCGCCGCCGTGATTGGCTTGCTGGAGCCACCGGGCCGCATCGCCAGCGGGGAAATACTCTTGAATGGTCGGCGTATCGACAACCTGCCGTTTGAAGAAATGCGCAAAGTGCGCGGCCGCGAGATCGGCGCAATTTTCCAAGATCCGCTCACATCGCTGAACCCGCTTTATACCGTCGGTCGCCAGATCACCGAGACGATCAAAACGCATCTCAATGTCTCAAAGGCCGAGGCACGCGAACGCGCGATCAAGCTGCTAATGGAAGTCGGCATTCCAGCGGCAGAAAAACGCATTGATCATTACCCGCACCAGTTTTCTGGTGGCATGCGTCAACGTGTAGTGATTTCGCTGGCACTCGCAGCCCAACCAAAGCTGATCATCGCCGACGAGCCCACCACCGCGCTCGACGTTTCCATTCAGGCGCAGATCATCACGTTGCTGAAAAAACTTTGCCGCGAACACGGTACCTCGATCATGCTCGTCACGCACGACATGGGCGTGATCGCCGAAACGGCTGACCGCGTGGCAGTAATGTATGCCGGCCGCATCGCCGAGATCGGGCCCGTTTCAGACGTGATTCACAACCCGCAGCACCCTTACACGATCGGCCTCATGGGTGCCATCCCCAACGTGGGCGATGAGGTCGAACGGCTCACGCAAATTGATGGCGCGATGCCGCGCCTCACCGCGATTCCATCGGGCTGTGCGTTCAATCCGCGCTGTACCCGCGTGAATGATGTGCCGGACGGGCGCTGCAACCGCGAACGCCCAAGCTTGCTGGACGCAGGAAAGACGCAAGCGGCGTGCTGGCTGCATGATAAAAATATCCGCAGCGTTGCAAACGCCGGCAAGGAGACAAGCCATGTCTGATGCAAAAATTCTCCTCGATGTACGCGATGTGGCGCGCGAATTCGATGTCTCCAAGCCATGGCTAAACCGCGTTATCGAAGGCCAGCCGCAGCAAATTCTTAAAGCGGTGGACGGTGTCAGCTTCACGATCAATCGCGGCGAAACGCTCTCGCTGGTTGGTGAATCCGGCTGCGGAAAATCCACCGTAGCCCGCGTTATCTGCGGCCTCTACAAACCCTCGCGCGGCGAAGTCATTTTCGATGGCGTCGATATGGCCAAGGCGCACGGCACCGAACTCCAAAATCTGCGCAAGCGCTTCCAGATGATTTTCCAGGACCCATACGCCAGCCTGAACCCACGCTGGCGCGTCGGCAAGATCGTCGCTGAGCCCATCCTCTCGCACCATCTTATTTCCGACCCGGTCGCGCTCAAAAAGCGTGTCGATGAATTGTTGACGCAGGTCGGCCTCTCACCGCTCGATGCCGAAAAATTTCCGCACGCGTTTTCCGGCGGCCAGCGCCAGCGTGTTTCGATTGCACGTGCACTCTCGTCGAACCCGGAATTTTTGGTCTGCGATGAGCCGACCTCAGCGCTCGACGTATCAGTGCAGGCGCAGATTTTGAACCTGATGAAAGACCTGCAACGCGAATTCGGCCTCACCTATCTGTTCATCTCGCACAACCTCGCCGTGGTCTCGCACATTTCCACCCGTGTCGGTGTGATGTATCTGGGCCGCTTGGTGGAAGTGGCCGAAACCAAACGCATTTTCCAGCGCCCGCTGCATCCATACACGCAGATGTTGCAGTCGGCGATTCCCGATTTGAAAATGACCGGCAAGCAGCGCACGCCCGTCGCCGGTGAAGTTCCCAATCCCCTCGATCCTCCGACCGGCTGCGCGTTCCATCCGCGATGCCCGCACGTGTTTGAACGCTGCAAGGTCGAGCGGCCTACGCTTATCGATCACGAAGAAGGTGGTCAGGTCGCGTGTCATGCGGTGGAAGAGAAGCGGATTTCGATTCGGCTGGCGGCGTAGGTTTTGCTGCATAAAATAGATAAACTCCAGCATTGGCGTGCTTTTCGAAGCCTTTTTTGGCTGCGATGTTCGCCAGTGCTTGTGTTTCACTTTCAAAAATTCGTTTTTTGCGTGCCTGCGTCCCAAAATAGACATCGCCGTTTTTCGTGATTTGAAAGTGGGTGCACTGTGGGGAGGGCCGAGTGATGAGCGATTGTTCACGGTGATTTTTTGCCCACTAATCCACGCAATGCAGGCACGGCGGGAGATGCCAGGCAGATGTGTGTCTCCCTCTATTGAGTTGACCTGTAGAAAGCGGTGACATGAGCACACGACGTGAGGTCATCCAGTCCATAGGCGTTCTGGCTGGGAGCCTGGTGATGGGCAGTTCCAGGCACGCTTTCTCAATGCGCAATGCCAGGAATGCCTGGTTCATGCCTGATGAAAGTGAACCGCACAAACGGACATGGATGGCCTTTGGAGCACACCGGAAAATTTTGGGAGCAAAGCGCCTGCCAGAGGTGTAGCGAAATCTTGCTCTGATAGCCCGCACCATCGCAAGATTTGAACCCGTCTCGATGCTGGTCCGGAAAGAAGACTTCTCGACTGCACGAGAGTTGGCGGGCCGGGAAATTGAATTGATTGTCTGCCCGCTCGACGACCTGTGGATACGGGATACCGGCCCCATGTTTGTTGTTACTGAACACGGCAAAAAGGCAGGGGTCGATTTCAATTTCAACGGTTGGGGCGGAAAACAGGACTACGGTCGGGACGCGGGATGGCTGGTGAAGTTGCCAGGAAAGCCATTGTTCAACGCATTCAAACCGGGTTGGTGTTGGAAGGCGGCGGCATCGAAGTGAATGGACATGGAACGGCGATCATTACCGAGAGTTGCGTCCTCAATTCAAACCGCAATCCGGGCGTCAGCAAAACCGACTGCGAAAGTGAATTGAAACGACTACTCGGATTAGAAAAGATTATTTGGCTACCCGGAATCAAAGGGAGAGATATTACCGACGGACATGCGGACTTCTACGTTCGGTTTGCCAAACCCGGGGTTGTGGTTGCTGGTTACGAACCCGACCCAAAATCCTTTGACCATGCCGTGACCAATCGACACCTGGAAATCTTGCGTGCCGCCACAGATGCTAAAGGGCGGAAGCTGGAAGTAGTTGTACTCGAAGCACCTTCAACGGTCAGGGAAAAATTTTCTCGCGACGATTTTGCCGCCAGTTACATCAATTTCTACGTTTGCAATGGCGCGGTCATCGCGCCTCAATTTGGTGATCTCAAAGCCGACGTGGCTGCAAAGCAAACACTTCAGCGCCTGTATCCGGAGCGTCAGGTCATCCAGATCAATATCGATGGTATTGCTGCTGGCGTGGTGGCATCCACTGCACCACTCAGCAGGAGCCGAAAGCCTGATTCCATTTCTATTTTTTGACTTGATCCGGAGCGCGGCCAAGGATGAAGGGCTTGGCGATACCAAAAATAGTCTGTTGCCCCATCAAGCGTCGGCGAACGCCCGACAATGCCCGGCAATCTCCTCCGCAATCTGCGACAACAACGGCGCAGGCAGATCATGTCCCATGCCTTTGATGATGCTCACTTTCGCCTTGCCGCCGCCGTAGACAATCTCCCGCGCGGTTTCCATGCCGCACACCGGTGACACCAGTTTGTCTTCGTCGCCGTGTATTACCAGCGTCGGCGCTTTGATCTTGCGTACGGTGTAAGTGCGGTCGTCACTGGCGGCAATGGCCATCAGTTGTCTTGCGCCACCGGGCGGGTAGTTGGCGCGTGCGATATGGCGGGTGCAAAACTCACGCAAGTAAGTAGGATCGGGCGGATAGGTTTTACTGCTGATGACGCCGAATACGTTGACCATTCGATCAATTGCACCTTGCGTATCGCCGCGTTTGGCGGGCGGCCGCATGATCGCGCGCATCGTTTTCCATGTTGGCTTGGGCAGGCTGCGGCGTCCGGTGGTGGACATGATGGAGGTGAGGCTGGCGACCTTTTCAGGATGGTTCGCCGCTAAATTTTGCGCAATCATGCCACCCATTGACGCGCCAACCACATGCGCGCGTTTGAGTCCGAGTGCATCGATGAGTGCTACAGTGTCTGTGGCCATATCGTCAATAAGATAGGCCGCCCTTACCGGCAGGCGCAGCATGAATTTTGCGTATTCGATCGGGACGTTGGGCACGCCAAGATGATCGAGGTGGGTGGAGAGGCCAACATCGCGATTGTCAAAACGGATGACGCGAAATCCTTTATCGACCAACAATTGGCAGAAGGCATCCGGCCACAGGATCATCTGCACGGCGAGGCCCATGATGAGCAATATGGGCGGATCGTTTTCGTTGCCGAGTGATTCGTAATGGAGTGATATTCCGTTGGCGTCGATGTTGGGCACGGTCGTCCTTATTTCAATTAATCCAACGTTTCAGAAATACTGATTCGATGGCCGCGCATGATCTTTATAAAACCACTCCCGCCAGCCATCGCGATGAAATTTTTGCCACTTTCCTTCCGCCTGTGACAAGCGATCCGCCACTGCGTAGAGCGCCAGCGGATTAAAGCCCAGCCCGACGTGGCTGGCGTTGACTTCGATATTTTCGGTGCGCTTTGATTCCTTTTGCATCGACAGCGGCCACGCGACAACACCATCAGTACGGCTAAAAATGGATGTACTCGGCACCGGCGGCGGGATTTTCAATTGCGCCAACATATCGTGATCGTCGATTTTTTGTCCACTTGCAAATTCATAGACGCGCCATGCGTTGGTGGCTTTTGGGTCGCCCGCAAACGGCGTGCCCAGAGTGATCACACAACGCACCTGATCAGGCAATGTCTTGGCAAATTCGCGCGCGTAAATACCGCCGAGGCTCCAGCCAATCAGGCTCACCTTTCGTCCGGATTCCTGCTGGATCTCGTGCACGCGATCAATACTTTTTTGCAACACACCTGCACGCGGCCCCAGATTCAACCCCAAGTCCCAGCCGTAAGTTTCGTAGCCTTGTGCGGTCAGGAAACTGCGCAGCGGGGCCGTCGTTAAATCGCCTGCGCCGAGCCCGGGAAATACGATGACAGCGTGGCCATCACCGGCAGGCGCAGTTTTCAACAGCGGCCATGTCGCCAGCGTAACGCCCAATTCCAACGGCGCGCGGCCTTCCAGCGCGATCAGAAACGCACCGGGGGCTTTGAGCGGACTAAACGGATTGGCGTTAGCCATTTCGCCTCCAAATGATTGTTCGGGCGGTGCTGTTTGCCCGGCTTTGCCGCGCCCACGATTTTTGCTGCGAGGATTATGCATTCTATTTCTTGGTCTTCACGTGGCTTGGGGTCAATTTCCGCGCTACTGGTTTTGCAGCAGGCTTAGCTGCGCGCTTCGCTGTCGGCTTTGCATTGGCAGCAGACTTCGGCGCAGCTTTGGCAGGCGTCGGCACATCTGCATCCGCGTTCATCAGCCCCAGCAATTCCTGCTGCGCAGCCCGCATGGCATCGGCAAATTTATCCAAATTCGGTACTGTACGTTTACATGCGATCAAGCCGTAATCGAGCGAACCGTTGTAGCTCTGGATGGTGACGTTCAGCGCGAGCCCATGCGTGACAATCGACACCGGAAAATTAGCTGTCATCTTTGCACCTGCAAGATAAAGCGCCACCGGTGGTCCTGGCACATTCGATATCACGATATTGGCGACCACCGGAATACGATTGGTGGAAATGGCCAGTTTGTAGAGTGGCGAAATGATGCTTAGCAGCCATGGAATGCCGAGCGAAGGCATATCCATCGGCATCACGCTTTTCATGGTGCCGGTGATGGCCTTGGATTTATTACTGGCCGCGATGATCGCGATGAGCCGTTTCTTTGGGTCGGCGATTTGTGTGGCCATGTTCACCAGCATCATCGTGACCTGATTGCTCTGCGAGGTATCGCCGGGTGTGCGCAGGCTCACCGGAATCGCGCCGACCATCGCTTTGGCGAGCACCTTCGCATCATTGGAAAAATAACGGCGCAATGCGCCAGCCACGACCGCCATGACGATATCGTTGAGTTTGGCATCAAAGTGTTTGGCGATTAGTTTTGTTTCCGCCAGTGAAAGTTGCACGCCAACGAATGCGCGCTTGCCGCTGATGGCGACGTTAAACGGCGTGCGCGGCCCGAGCGTGATGCCACCGGGTATTTTCTTGAGCAGCGACTTGGCGGCTTTCTCGGGTGAATCGCCCGGCTTCAAATCGGCCAGCTCGGGAATGCCGGTTCCCTGTTCCGACGGCGCACCCGCTTTTTTTGCTTGCGACGCAGATAACGCCATTGCCCCCACTTTGCCGATCACCTTGACGGCCTCCGGGACAGCACGGATGATTTTTCCGTATTGCGCCACGGTGTTACGAAATGCTGCAGATAACATTTTCGCAGTCGATGGCGGCAGACGTTTTGCTTTCTCTTCCGCAGACTCAATTGAACGCGGCGTTGGATCTGTATCAAACATCGCCTGCGCCAGCGCAACGCCACCTTGACCATCGAGTGCAGCATGATGAATCCGGCTCGCGAACGCCACCTGCCCGCTCTGCAAACCTTCGATGACGGTGAACTGCCAGAGAGGCCGATCACGGTCGAGCATGCCTTCGTGCAATTGCGCAACCATTGCTTCAAGCTGCACCTGCGTGCCGGGCTTGGGCAGCGTTTTATGACGGATGTGGTAATCGAGATCGACTTCCGCGCCACCGAGCCAGATGGGATTGACCAGATCGAGCGGCATGAAGGCCAGCCTGCGCGAAAAAAGGGGAGCCAGATGCATGCGGCTGACAAGGTGCTCGCGAATTTTTTTGTAGAAACTGCCGCGATGTTTTTTGGGTTTGTCGAGCAAAATGAGCCCGCCGACGTGCATCGGCATGTCCGGCGTTTCCATGTGCAAAAACAAGGCATCCAGTGCGCTTAAGTGATGCATACCATCTCCTCCGTGCCGCTAATTTTTGAGTATTATTTTGCAATCATTCTGGCATGATTTACCGCGCGGCGGCGCTGTGAGAACTTTTATCCGGCAGACGCTAAGCCTTGCGCCTTGCCTGAAAAAACGCCTTCAGCATGGCGCTGCATTCATCACTCAACACGCCGCCCTCGAAGGTTGCGTGATGATTCAGCTTTTCCTCGGTTGGCAGGTTGATCACGCTGCCGCACGCGCCGGTTTTGGGATCGCTGGCACCGAATACGACACGCTTCAATCGCGCATGCAACATCGCACCAACGCACATCATGCAAGGCTCGAGCGTGACGTAAAGCTCGCAATCGACGAGCCGATAGTTCTTGAGGTGTTGGGATGCATCGCGCAGCGCGACGATTTCGGCGTGTGACGTGGGATCATTTGATGTGATCGGCTGGTTAAAACCGCGACCGATAATCTCATTGTTTTTTACGACGACCGCACCAACGGGTACTTCACCCGCATCCCATGCGCGCTGCGCGAGTGCGAGCGCCTCAAGCATGAAGGCTTCGTCGCGTCCCTCAGGCATGATTCACCATGACTGAAGCAAACACTAAACTCAAGCACTGGCGCGCCTTGCATGGCAAAAATGCCTCGAAAACCCCGTCAATGCTAGAGTTTTGTCTTCGGCACACTTTTCTTCGCCTCGCGAACATCATCCTCATCCGCATGCAACTTGTGTAAAAACCGGTGCACCAGCGGCGCGAAAATAACGCCAGCACTCATCACCAGCATCAACCCCGAATAGATCGCGTAACAACCTGCAAATATTTTAGCGCCAGTTGTCCCAGGCACGGCCAGCGGCCCCATGCCAGAAAGAATCATCGCGGCATTCACGAACGCATCTGCCCAATCGAGATTCGGGAATAGCAAAAAGTAGCCCGCCATGCCGATCACTAAGGAGAACACAATCAACCCTAGACCCAACAAAACAGCGCGCGCTAGACGTGAGTGAAATTGTCGCCGTGGCAATATGGGTTTGGAGACGTGTTCAAACATGATGGCTCGGTCGATCGCCGATGTACGCGTCGATTTCGATTTCCACCAAATGCGCAGGATCGATCAACTTCGACACTTCCACCATCGTCGCCGCAGGGCGCACATCGCCGAAAATTTCTCCATGTACGCGACCGATGGCTTCCCACTGCGAAATGTCGGTGACAAACGTTCGTGTGCGCACAACATCAGCAAACGTGACACCTGCCTCATTTAACGCACGTCCAATTTTTTGCAGCGCGTAACGTGTTTGCAGAGCGGCATCGCCGATGCCAACGACCTCGCCATTTTCGTCCGTTGCCGTCGTGCCAGCGACCCACACATGGTTGCCGATACGAACGGCGCGCGAATAGCCAACGATGGATTCCCAAGGGGCACCTGAGGAAATATTTTTACGCTCAGACATTCAGGATGCACTCCTGGCTTGTTGCCACGCCGCCTTCCGGGCGGCGCGCTTCTGTGATTCTCGCGCAGTGGCATCAGCAAATTCAAACGCAAAGTCGATTTGCGCGATTTCGCCTGTAAGCGTCAGCAAATGCGGCGGTAGCGGCGCGACCGAATAAGCGTGACCATACACGTCGCGCGAAAGGATCGAGAGATCAACCAGCCAGCGACGCAATTCAACATGGTCTATCTCCAGCATGGCGCCAACTGTCGCTAACCAATTGCTGATCAGCTCGTTTACCTCACGTTCGGTGAAGGTGCGTGTGACCACAAACTGGCGACGCAGGGACAGCAGCAGCAGATCTAAATCTTCGGGGCAGGCATCGAGCAGCCCGCCCGGGGTCAGGCCACGCTTGACAGCAAGTTTGCGGAATCGCTCGATTGGTGCCATGTCGATTACTCCCACTCTATCGTTGCAGGCGGTTTGCCTGAGACGTCATACACCACACGATTAAATCCGCGCACCTCATTGATGATCCGGTTCGATACTTTCGCAAGCAGCGAATATGGCAATTCCGCCCAGTGCGCCGTCATAAAGTCAGTGGTCTGCACAGCGCGAAGCGCGACGACATATTCGTAGGTACGACCGTCACCCATCACACCGACGCTCTTGACCGGCAGATAAACAGCGAAGGCTTGAGCAACATTGTCGTACCAGCTATTGCCTTGGGCATCTTTGGTCGCGCGCAGCTCTTCGATAAAAATCGCGTCAGCACGACGCAGCAAATCAGCCGCTTCGCGCGAGACTTCACCCAGAATACGCACGCCCAAACCGGGGCCGGGGAACGGATGACGAAACACCATGGCACGCGGCAAACCGAGCGCCACACCGAGGTTGCGCACCTCATCCTTGAACAATTCGCGCAGCGGCTCCAGCAGTTTTAAGTGCAACGATTCCGGCAAACCGCCAACGTTGTGATGTGACTTGATCGTATTGGCTTTTTTCGTTTTCGCTGAGGCGCTTTCGATTACATCCGGATAGATCGTTCCCTGCGCCAGCCATTTTGCTGATGGCAGCTTTGCCGCTTCGCGTTGAAAAATTTCGACAAATACCCGGCCGATGATTTTGCGTTTTTGTTCAGGGTCAGAAACGCCTTGGAGCTGGCCAATAAATTCGTCTGTCGCATCGACATGAATAATCTTCATGTGCATATGCTCGCCAAACATTTCCATGACCTGTCGGCCTTCATTGAGGCGCAGCAAACCAGTATCAACGAACACGCAGGTGAGCTGATCGCCAATCGCTTTCTGAATAAGCGCGGCAGCAACGCTTGAGTCAACGCCGCCACTCAAGCCAAGAATCACTTCTTCAGTGCCGACTTGTTCGCGAATGTGTGCGACAGCCTGCGGCACATATTCGGGCATGTTCCAGCTTGATTTACATTCACAAATTTCGTGAACGAAGCGGTTGTAGATCGCGCTGCCTTGCGGCGTATGCGTGACCTCAGGGTGAAACTGAACGGCGTAGAAACGCCGCGATTCGTCTGCCATCGCGGCCAGCGGTGTAGTTTCGTTCGAGGCGATCACGACAAATCCCGGTGGCAATTCAGCGACCTTGTCACCGTGGGACATCCATACATCAAGCAGTCCATGTCCATCTGCGTTGGCGCGATCCTGTATACCTTCGAGCAACTTCGAATGCCCGCGCGCGCGTACTTCCGCGTAGCCAAATTCGCGCACCAAGCCGCTCACCACCTTGCCGCCCAATTGCGCGGCCATCGTTTGCATGCCGTAGCAAATTCCCAACACCGGCACACCAAGCTCGAATACGACCTGCGGCGCACGCGCGGCATCGTCGTCGATGACGGAAGCGTGACTGCCGGAAAGAATGATGCCTTTTGGATTAAAGGCGCGAATGTCGGCATCAGGCATATCGAACGGATGCAGTTCGCAGTACACGCCGGCTTCACGTACGCGGCGCGCGATCAGTTGCGTGACTTGCGAGCCGAAATCGAGGATGAGAATTTTGTCGGTGGTGTGTTCCATGGTTTCAGG
>JAYURJ010000076.1:0-5147 GCA_043756275.1 Betaproteobacteria bacterium
TTCGGAGTTGGATCGCCGGAAGTCGGTTGGCTGCTTGTTGCGCCAGGCAAACGGAGGTGGAGTTATCGAACGCGAAGTAGCGGTTGAACGGGCGGCGGATCTGGAGTCTCGCGGCGATCTGACATTGTATGTTCGCCAGATGCGAGCGGCGATCCGCAAATTTAATCTGCGCGCGGTCGTGTCGGCCAATTGTATTGACAGCTATTTGAGTGCCGGTAGCTTCGCGTGCCGCGAAGAAGGGATTCCGCATCTGGTGATTCAGAACACTCCTCACGAAGAAGTGCGACAGCCTGTTTACTGTGATTGTGATGCGTATTTCGCAGAGTCGGAGCATTTCGCGGCATTTCTGAGATCGCAGGCTGCCGTTGGCGTGGTGCGCGCAATGGGTTTGCCCTATTACGATGAGTTGCTCGAAGAAGCTAGTCGCCGCAAACAAGGACCCATTTTACAGGCGTATCCGCATTTAGCCGGTAAAACGATTGTATCGCTGATGACCGGAGACGATCACTTCGACTATAGCGAGTTGATTGATGCCGTAATGAAGCTGATCGAAGAACGAAATGATCTGGCGTTGATTGTTCGACTACATCCGCGCGCCAGCCCTGAGCTTTTTAAATCACTGGGGGCGAGGCTTGAATCCGCCGGGCGCGGCGGGCGAATGCAGCATACGCCTTTATCAGGTTTTCTCGGTGATACTGATTATTTGCTCACTGCAGTCTCGACGACCGCACACTGGGCGATCGCGATGGGAATTCGGCCGTTCGCATGGGTTCCAACCGACTGGACACAGATCGCCGATGAAGTTCGTTTTTTGGACTCTTCCGTAACCACGAGATCAGCGGATCCACGCGAAATCGTCGCGAAGCTTAAAACCGCGATTACGGATCCCCGTGATGATTGCGCGTGGGAGGCTCGGCGACTCCTGTTCATCGACAAGCACATGACCGGTGCAGATGGCATGGCATGTGAGCGAATTCTGGACTATGTGTCGTCGATCTGTGCAGTTGCTCAGCGCCATGTCCGCGCAGCATAAGGACCAGCAACAAGCGGCAGGGCACGACTCGAAAACGAAAGCACCAGCGTTCCTCGTGATGCCCGTCCGCTTATGCATCAAGTCCATGATGTCTCTGTTGTTTGCACTCCGCATGCAGGAAACGCCAGTGACTGCGGCGGCATCAGCCGGGCAAGTGAGCCTGGAAATCTTCCAATACTATGCGCACCTGATGCCGATTGATGATCTTCCGAGGGCGTTGATCGACGATATCTCCAAACCGAGCTCTGAAACAGGCGCGGCAATGCCGCCTTAGCGGGCACATTTGAATGTCACTTTGAACCAATAGAAAATCCGGCCGGATGAGATCTCGTAATGAGTAAGCAACAACTGTCGTTGGCGAGATCCATGGGGTCAAACTTGCTGGGCGAGGCCGTGCTGCGAATCCCGCAGTTGATGGTTGATCTGATTTTGGCTCAGACGCTGCAGGTGTTCGAGTTTGGTGTATTGATCGGCTTGAGAACGCTACTGCAATTGGTTTCGTTTCTGGGGGACGTTCCGCTTGTGGCACTGGATGTTCGGTACGCTCAGCACGTCGGGGCAGGAGAGCTGGAGCGGTCTCGACTGCTGGCGGGCAGCGCCTTCGTCGCAACGATGGTGTTGTCCGTCGCTTCGGTGATTGTGATTGCTGCCGGTTTAAGCACCGCAGAGATACGCAGTGCATTAAGTCCCGGCGCATCCGTGTCGCAGTGTATGGCTCTGCTCGGCCTAGTGGTAATACAGGGAGCCTACTCATTTTTAGTGACGCACATGCGCAATCGTCTCAGATTCAATTTAACAAACATCACGCTACTGACGACGAATGCAATTTACGTGGGTTTGATATTGTGTTTGGTACCAGAGTGGAAGGTGCATGGAGCATTGTTTGCATTTGGATTGTGTCAATTGAGCTGTATCGTGGTTTGGAGTTTCCAGACTGATTTGTCATTCGGCAACTGCCGGCGACAGCTTTCCGATCTGTTTGAACTGTGCCAGACGGGAATCGGCTTTGCCGCAGTAGGAATGATGATGACTTGGTTACGCCTGATGTCACGGCCGGCCATTGCTTATGAGTGCGGAGTTGAGTCTCTGGGGGTTTTCGGCGTCGCAAGTGTCTTCGCGGGCGCGGCATTGTTCGCAGGTGGTTCTACAGCGCGTGTCATTGTTCAGCTTGCCGCCCGGGCGGAGGGTGCAATGACCAGTCGAGCCGAGCAGGCAATTCGGTTTGGATTCGTGCCAGGCGTGTGGGTTACCGGAATCAGCTGCATCGCGTGTTCTATCGTTGCGGGCGGCGGAGAATTCCTGCTTCCATATCTATCGAACCAGCACGCCGCCATTGAGCCGCTTCTGCTTCCTGTGTGCATCGCAGGAGTGCTGCATTCCCTCGTTGGATTTCTTTCTTCTACTCTGCGGGCCCAGTGTCGTCAGCGAGAGTTATTTACGATCACAGCATGCGTCCTGTTGATTTATTCGGTTTTGTTGGCCACAGGATGTTTGCTCGACATGCCATTGTGGTGTTTCCCGTGTTTAGAGTCGATTGCAGTGGTTGCTTTCGTCGCTTTGCTGGTTCGGCAGTTGGAAGCTCCAGTGGAAGAACGGTGGCGATTCATTCGGATAACGGGGCTGATGCTGTTTCTGACTATCTCCGCAAATCAAATTGGCGTCATTTCAGAAGTGTATTTTTGTCTGTCTAAGTGGCTTCACGGCGTTGTCTCGATTGGCTGTGGACTCATCGCTGTTTTGCTGTGGCTTCCCGTTGCCATCGGCGCGACAGGTCGATGGACGAGCTTGCAGGTCGGCACTAGGGACGTGCCGCTCACAGAGTAGGAAACGCTTCACGAGCTTTGACCATGCGGACTGTCTTGATAGTGCCGGAATGGCATTTCGCCCATTTCGCATCTCCGCTATTGTCCGGCAAATGGGCTGCTAGCGGTGCGTTGTCGATCAACTTGATTCCGATCACATCGGCCGAGTTCAGCGGGGCGAATTGCGCCCGGTACAAGCTCACTGATCAAGCGGATGGCCTAATCGTTTTCCGTGATGAGTTCCCAGGATGGAACTCGAATCCATCAGAAGGATCTGAAGTCATGTGTGGCATTACTGGAATCTTCCACTATCGCGATCAGCAACGTTCGGTGGACAAGCTCACGTTGCACCGGATGACGCAGTCGCTGGCGCATCGCGGCCCGGATGGGAGCGGTCTCTATTTGGATGGACCGCTGGGGCTGGGACATCGCCGCCTCGCGATCGTCGATCTGACACCGACCGGCGCGCAGCCGATGCGCAGCGCGGATGCTCAATTCGCCTTGAGCTACAACGGCGAGATCTACAACCACGCCGAGTTGCGCAAGACTCTGCGTGCGACCGACGCGGAATTTCGTGGCACCTCAGACACCGAGACCCTGCTGCACCTGTTGCGGGAACGAGGCACTCAATCGCTGCCGGACTTGATCGGCATCTTTGGGTTCGCCTTCTGGAACGTGAGCAAACGCCAACTGTTGCTGGTGCGCGACCCGCTCGGCGTGAAGCAGGTCTACTACCACGACAACGGCCAGCGAATCGTCTTCGCCAGCGAGATCAAAGCGCTGCTCCAGTGCGACGATGTCCCGCGCGACATCGATCCGGAAGGCTTCAATCAGTACGTCCATTTTCATTCCCCGCTCTTCGACCGCACGTTCTTTCGCGGCATTCGCCAACTGAAACCGGGTGAGTTTCTGACCATTGATGAGCAGGGAATCCGCTCGGAAACGTATTGGGAGGTCAACGAGTTCTCGACCACCGAACAGACTCCCGAGGAAGCGGTCGCGCACCTCAGTCAGTTGCTGGGCAAAGTGGTCGGCGATCAGTTGATGTCCGACGTTCCCGTCGGCGCGTTCTTCAGCGGCGGGATCGACTCCAGCGCCGTCGCCAGCTTCGCGACGAAGCACGGCAAACGACCACTCTTGTTCGGCGCTCACTTCACAGGGCAGGGTGTCATCGACGAACGGCCGTATCAAGAAGATGCCGCGCGATCACTCGGCTTGGAACTGCATCTCACGACCGTCGATCCACAGCGGTTTCCCTACGACCTGCCCAAGCTGCTCCATTCTCAAGATTGCCCGGTGATCGGCCCCGCGCTGCTGCCGATGCACCAAGTCAGTCAACTCGCCCGCAAGCACGTCACCGTCTGTCTGGGCGGTCAGGGTGCCGACGAAATTTTCGGAGGCTACGCGCGGTACGGTCTCACGCAACCGTGGCGCACCGGCCTGAGCCTCTTGAAATCCAAACTCTGGGGCGGACGCCAACCGCAGGCGGAAGGCTCTCCGGAAGGGGCGGCGGTCGGAGGTAATCTCTGGAAGCAACTCACCGACATGCGCAACCTGCGCCGGCTGATGGGGACCGTGCAGAACACGTTCAACTGGCAAGCAAACTACTTCAGCAACTTTGCGTTGGTCCCCGAGGGCCTGTGGCATCAGTTGCTCGCCGATCGTTCGATGGTTTCGCGGCAACGCTGCTACGACGTGTTTCGAGAACGCGTCGCCAAGTCGAACGCTCCCGATCCGGCGACGAAGGCGTTGCACTGGGACATCCAAGCGTGGCTCCCCGGTCTGTTTCACCAAGACGACCGCATGAGCATGGCGAACAGCTTGGAGTCGCGCGTGCCACTGGCTGACCCTCGGCTGGTGAAGTTTGCGTTCCAATGCGACTTCGGCCTGAAGATTCGCAACGGGGCGAGCAAGTGGATGCTGCGTCAAGCGGTGGCCGATGTCCTCCCCGAGAACGTGCTCAACCGACGCAAGGTCGGCTTCGACACACCGACCAAGAGTTGGATGCAGGGGATGCACTTCGACTTCGTGCGCGACACGCTCAGCTCTCAAGCAGCTCGCGAACGAGGTTGGTGGAATCAGGCGGGCGTGACCAAGCTCCTCGAAAGCCCGTCGCACTTGTTCTGGCACGATGCCGTGTGGAAGACGCTCTGCACCGAAGTCTGGGCACAACAATTCCTCGACTCCAAACCGCTCCAAATGACTCACGGACTGCATGACTCGCCGACACATGTCCGAGCCGCTTAACAGCCCGCTGAATAACGTAGGGTAAGCGTCTCGCTTGCCCGTGAGTGCGCACGAAATACCGGGCA
>JAYURJ010000077.1:0-5118 GCA_043756275.1 Betaproteobacteria bacterium
GGAAATCAAAGCTCGCTTGGGTGGCATCAACGACATGGGTCTTGGCCTCGTTGAGACTGAGGTCGAGTCGTTCCAGCACATGCCGTTGATGCCACCCAAGCGAGCTTTGATTTCCTGGGTTTTACGATTCAGATGAGTCGAGGAGCAAGTACTGGAAAGCCGTACCCGAATGTGCGACCGGCGGACAAATCGCTAAGGAAGATCAAGGCGAAACTGACGGCACTGACGGGAAGGAATCTGACCAACATCCCTTTGGGTGACATCGTTGGAAATGTGAACCGCAGCCTGAGAGGCTGGGCGACCTACTTCCACTATCGGAACTCAAGTCTGGTGATGAGCAAGGCCAGAAACCATGCGGAAGACCGGTTGCGAACACACTTGATGAAGCGCCACAAGGTGAAGGACAGAGGCACCGGCCTAGGCCGCTTTCCGAGTCCTGAACTGTACGGGCGTTACGGGCTGTACAAAGTTCCCAAAGTTGCGGGCTGGCGCTCGGCGCATGCCGTGGCATGAAGAACTTCGGAAAGCCGTGTGCGGGAAAACCGCATGCACGGTTTGATGAGGGAGGGCAGGTGAGAGCCTGTTTTCTACTCTACCTTAGGCGTTGGACAATTTTTCTCAAACGGCTCTATGGCCACCGCTGAGTTGAGTTTCTTCACCGAATCTTGCTCAGCCGTTCTGTCATCCGGGTTTGCCAGCCAGCGCCAGTAGCCTTCCAGCGTTCGATAACATCAACTGGCAAACGAAGCGAGATCAACTTACGCGGGTTGGGCGACACAGGCCTTCCGCCTTTACTGACCTTCGCGCGAGCGAGCATTTCTTCGGTGAGTTCCGGTAGTTCTGCGTACTCCTTCGGCTGGATCTGGTGCGCGTCAACGCGAGCGAGATCAGACTTCAAGGAGCGGCGCGATGCGAGCTTGTTCGCGTTCATTTGCTTTCCTCATACTGAAAATGTGACGATCCGCGCCACGCGGCGTGTAGCCCACGACAACCATCCGACCTTCCAACAAGCCGTAACAGATGACGCGTGTTTCACCATAGTTCTTCCGCGTGTCTTCGAGTTCAACTGTGACGCCGGCAAAGACAAACACAGCGTCTGAGAAGTCGAGTCCGCGTTCGGCCAGCGTCTTGTCTCGTTTGGCCGGATTGAACGTGATTGCCATTAGGTTATTGTATCTACAACAACCGCATGCCGCAAGCTACCGTTTCGCGTTTCGCAAGGTGTCGCAGAAATCAAACCAGCGTCAGCGGGAGACCCCCTGATCTGCCGAGGAGGCAGTAGAAGTTTGACAGTTACGGTCGATGCCAAACTGTAGGGCCAGCCTGCCTCACAGGCAATTAATGCTCTAAAAGCCTCGCCAATGCTAGAGTTTTCAATCTACGTAAACACAGCACGCATTTCACATCGCAAATAAACTCGCGCCTCATGTTGCTGCACTGCTAAAATTTTCGATTGCCCTTCAACTGCAATTGAAACACACGATGCCGATCCTCACCTTCCCAAACTCTCCGTACAAGCTGAACCAGCCGTTCCCTCCTGCGGGTGATCAGCCACAGGCGATCACCAAGCTCGTCGAAGGCATCAATGACGGGCTCGCGTTCCAGACGCTGCTGGGCGTGACCGGTTCCGGCAAGACTTACACCATGGCGAATGTGATTGCGCAACTTGGCAGGCCCGCGCTGGTGATGGCGCCAAATAAAACGCTGGCTGCGCAGTTGTACGCCGAGATGAAGGAGTTCTTTCCCGAAAACGCGGTGGAATATTTTGTCTCGTACTACGACTACTACCAGCCTGAAGCGTATGTGCCGTCGCGCGACCTGTTCATCGAAAAAGATTCCGCCATCAACGAGCATATCGAGCAGATGCGACTTTCCGCCACCAAGTCGTTGCTGGAGCGTCCGGACGCGATCATCGTCGCCACGGTATCGTGCATTTACGGCATTGGCGATCCGGCCGACTACTACGCGATGAGAATGCTGGTGCGTACTGGTGACAAAATCTCGCCGCAGGAGATGATTCGCCAATTAATCGCGATGCAATATGCGCGTTCGGATATTGATTTCAAACGCGGCACATTCCGCGTGCGCGGCGATTCACTCGATGTCTATCCGGCAGAAAGTGCCGATGCTGCACTGCGGATTTCGATGTTCGATGACGAGGTCGATGCGCTGACGCTATTCGATCCGCTGACCGGTCACACCCTGCATACACTGCCGCGCTTCACGGTCTATGCCAAGAGCCATTACGTCACGCCGCGCAGCACTGTGCTCAATGCGCTTGAAGGCATCAAGACCGAATTGCGCGAGCGCATCGACTATTTCAACGCCGAAAACAAACTGCTTGAAGCGCAACGCATTCAGCAGCGCACCACGTTTGACCTTGAAATGCTCAACGAAATCGGTTTCTGCAAAGGCATCGAAAATTACTCGCGACACATGAGCGGACGCAAAGCCGGCGAACCACCGCCGACGCTGGTGGATTACCTGCCGAAGGATGCGCTGATGGTGATCGACGAAAGCCACGTAACGATTCCCCAGGTCGGCGGCATGTACAAGGGCGACCGCGCCCGCAAGGAAAACCTGGTCGACTATGGATTTCGCCTGCCGTCGGCCATGGACAATCGCCCGCTGCAATTTGCCGAGTTTGAACGCATGATGCGGCAAACCGTTTTTGTATCCGCCACGCCGGCCGACTACGAGGCTGCGCATCAGGGGCAGGTTGTCGAGCAACTGGTGCGGCCAACCGGCCTCGTCGATCCGATTTTGCACGTGCGGCCAGCGTCCACGCAGGTCGACGATCTGCTCTCCGAGGTGAGCAAGCGGGTGGTCAATCAGGAGCGTGTGCTGGTGACCACGCTGACCAAGCGCATGGCCGAGGACCTGACCGATTACCTTGCTGAAAACGGTGTCAAGGTGCGCTACCTGCACTCGGATATCGACACGGTGGAACGCGTGCAGATCATTCGCGACTTGCGTGCAGGTCTGTTCGATGTGCTGGTCGGTATCAACCTGTTGCGGGAAGGCCTGGATATTCCGGAAGTGTCGCTGGTGGCGATTCTCGATGCCGACAAGGAAGGATTTCTGCGCAGCACGAGATCATTGATTCAGACCATTGGTCGCGCGGCACGCCACATCAACGGAACCGCCATTCTCTACGCGGACAAGGAGACCAACTCCATGCGCAACGCGATTGGCGAGACCAATCGGCGGCGCGCAACGCAGATTGCGTACAACAAGAAGAATGGCATCGTGCCCCGATCAGTCTCGAAAGGTATCAAAGACATGATCGATGGCGTCTACGATCTGGACGACAGACGTACCGAGCTGGCGACCGAGAAAAAGGCGGCGCAGGATCGCAAGAAGTACGATGTGCTATCGGTAAAACAACTGGAGACGGCGATCAAGCGGCTAGAGCGCGAGATGGTGGATGCGGCGCGAAATCTGGAGTTTGAGCAGGCTGCAAAGTTGCGTGATGAACTCAGGATGCTGCGCAATAAATTATTGGTTGTTGGTGGCGGAGATTCGGCCGCCTTTTAGGTTGGAAGTGTTGCGCTACAGCGGGTTGTTACAATATTGCTGTGATCCGATTGCAGTGTGGTTTTAGATGGTAACGAGTCCGCCATGAAGGTGCTTTTTGTCTGTATGGGAAATATCTGCCGTTCACCAACGGCTGAGGGCGTATTCAGGAAGCTTGCCCGCGAGAGCGGCTTGTCTGGTGAATTGCAAATTGACTCTGCTGGCACGCACGGTTTCCACGCCGGTCTTCCGCCTGACGCACGCGCTGTCGAACACGCTGCGCGTCGGGGCATCGATTTGTCTGCTCTGCGCGCCCGCGAAGTGGTTCCCGGCGACTTCACGCACTTTGACTACGTGATTGCGATGGATGAAAGCAACGTTGCCTTTTTGAAAGAATTTTGCCCTGCGCATCTCGCTGGAAAGATCGAACTGCTGCTCAGTTATGCAGGTGATGGGGAGTCACGCGAAGTACCCGATCCATATCAGGGCAAGGCAAAAGATTTTGAGCGCGTGCTGGACCTGGTAGAGCAGGGCTGTCAGGGGCTGATCAACCACTTGATCGAACAACGACGCAAACGCACACGCAGTCCGTTCCGGAAGGAGCCATAAGATGTTTGAAGGCTCACTTTCGCTCGTGGCTTACGTGAAGATTTTTGTCGCGATGATTGTGATCGTCAATCCGCTTGGCATCATGCCGGTGTTCGTTGCGATGACGGCGTCACAAACCGACGGCGAGCGCATGCATATCGCCAGAATCGCCGCACAAACGGTCGGTGCCGTATTGTTGATTTCGACGTTGCTGGGCGAGCGCGTGCTGGAGATGTTTGGTATTTCCATCGCCAGCTTCAAGGTGGGCGGCGCCATCCTAATCATGCTCAATGCGATGGCAATGATGCAGGCCATGCCTGCGCGAGATAAGCAAACACCTGAGGAGGCCGAGGAGGCTGAAGACAAAGCCAGCGTGGCCGTCGTTCCGCTGGGCATTCCATTGCTCGCCGGTCCCGGCGCAATGTCCACGATCATCATTTACGCGAGCGAGAAAAAAGTGGTGTGGCATTTGCTCGCCGTGTGCGCAACCGCTGTCGGTGTCGCCATCGTGACCTGGATCGCACTGCGTATTGCGGTTCGCGTTGGTCGACGCATGAGCACCACAACGCTCAATGTCGCAACGCGCATCATGGGATTGCTGCTTGCGGCGTTGGCGGTGGAAATTTTTGCCAGTGGTATTGTTGAGTTGATACCGGCACTGGGGAAGCCGGATGTGTTTCGGTATGGGCTACCCTAAAATCCCCCGGTCGCCAGCCACGCCTCTACCTGATCCAATCGATCATTTCCCCAAAAAGGCTCACCGTCAACAATGATGTAGGGGGAGCCAAAAACGCCTTTTGCCAACGCCGCATCGACTTCATTCTTCAGTCGCTCTTTGATGGCCGGCTCAGCGGTCGCCGCCAACACTGCGGCGCGATCTTCACCGAGTGCGGCGGCAATATCGGCAACCTTTTCCGCAGATGAGATATCGATACCCTGACCGAAATAGGTCGCATAGCAGGCGCTTGCAAATTGTTGCGCTCTCAAAGCATCACGATCAGTCAGCCAGTAAAA
>JAYURJ010000078.1:0-5109 GCA_043756275.1 Betaproteobacteria bacterium
GCAGATTGCAAGAGCGGTTGTTGCGGCAAGGGTCATCGGACGTATTCGGACGACGCGCGAGCTTGCCGAGCTCGTGGGTAAAACCGTCAGGACGCGCGAGCCGGGCCAAAACCCCGCAACCCGCACGTTTCAGGCTCTTCGGATTTTCATCAATCAAGAGCTTGAAGAGGTAGAGCAAGTTTTACCGCAGGCCGTCACGGGCTTGCGGACTGGAGGCAGGTTGGTGGTGATCGCGTTTCATTCTCTGGAAGACCGGATCGTCAAGCGTTTTATGCAAAACGCGGCGAAGGCGGATCACCTACCCTCAAAATTGCCGATACGGGCCAATGAAGTCAACGATGCGACCTTGCGCATTCTCGGTAAGCCGGTCAAACCGACCGCGGCCGAGATCGCTGCCAATCCGCGCGCGCGCTCAGCCATCATGCGGTCGGCCGAAAAATTATGACGAGGCTAAACACACTGCTGCTGCTGGTGTTGATCGGCTGCGCGCTGTCGGTGGTGACATCGCAACACAAGGCGCGTAAATATTTTACCGAGCTCCAATTGGAGCAGGAATCGGAGCGCAAGCTCGATAGCGAGTGGCGCGAACTACAAATCGAAGCGCAGACCCAAGGCGCGGGCAGGCGCATTGAACAAAAGGCCGCGCAAGAGTTGGGCATGAAGCAGCCTGACGCAAAAAAAACCGTGATCGTGGTGTTGGACGGCGACCTGCCTGTGACTGCGGATCGCAAAGCGGACGGGAGATAACATGCGGTTCACGTCCAAACGTCTTGAACCAAGTCTGCGACTAAAGCTTGAAGGTTGGCGGTCGCGCGTCGTGCTACTGCTTTGCCTCGGTGGATTTGTCATTCTCCTCGGTCGTGCGTTCTACCTGCAGGCGCTCAATAATGTTTTCCTGCAAGCAAAAGGGGAGGCACGATTCGTTCGTGTTGTCGATATGCCTGCGTCACGCGGCGCAGTGATGGATCGACACGGCAAACCCTTGGCGATTTCCACACCCGTGGAATCCATCTGGGCGAGCCCGATGGATATTGAAGCCGATGCATCTCAAGTGGCCAAGCTGGCAAGCGCACTCAGCATGGATCGGAAGTTGCTCGCGGAGAAAATTACCGATGGCAGCAAGAATTTCGTGTGGCTCAAACGTCAGCTTTCCCCAGAGCAGGCAGTGCGTGTGATGGCACTAAAAATCCCCGGGGTATTTCAGCAACGGGAATTCCGTCGTTTCTATCCGTCTGGCGATGTCACGGCGCACGTCATCGGCTTTACCGGCGTGGACGATCAGGGGCAGGAGGGCATCGAGCTGGCACAGCAGGCGATGCTTGCCGGTGCCACCGGCCAAAAACGCGTGATCAAGGACCGCAAAGGTCGCGTTGTCGAGGACATTGAAAATCTAAAAGCACCGCGCGAAGGCAAGCCGCTCAAGCTGTCGATCGATGAACGCTTTCAGAATCTGGTGCATCGCGAATTAAAGGCTGCGGTGGAAGCCAACAAAGCCAAGGGTGGGGCGCTGGTGATGCTCGATGCAAAGACCGGCGAAATATTGGCGCTGGTGAACCAGCCTGATTTCAATCCGAATAATCGCGCACATGTGCAAACCGCGCAGATGAGAAATCGCAGCATCACTGATGTCTTTGAGCCCGGCTCCACGTTCAAGCCATTCGCGGTATCGGCAGCGCTTGAGGCGGGCATCGTCAAACCCAATACCGTCATTACCACCGGTCCCGGGCTCACCATCGGCACCAAGACCATTACCGATTTACCTCATCGCTCCAACCAACTGACCGTCTCGGAAATTATCAAGACATCGAGCAACATCGGTACTGCAAAGATCGCGCTGCAACTCCCGTCCGAGCAATTGTGGAATATGTATAGCGAACTCGGATTTGGAGTCGCCCCAAAAACCGGCTTTCCGGGCGAGGCGACAGGTCGGTTGCGTCCGGTCAAGACATGGAAGCCGATCGAGCAGGCCACCATGGGCTACGGCTACGGAGTATCCGTGAGCGCGATTCAATTGGCACGCGCCTACACAATATTTACCAATGACGGCGTATTGCTACCGGTCACGTTTTTGAAGCGCGAAGGCGATGTGATCGGCAAGCAAATCATCTCGTCCAAAACTGCGAAGGCGATGGCGCAGATGCTCGAAACGGTGACCGAGCAAGGCGGTACGGCCACCAAGGGCCAGGTCCCGGGCTATCGCATGGCCGGTAAAACCGGCACAGCATACAAGCTCGTCAATGGCCAATACGCGGAAAATCTTTACCGATCCTCGTTCATTGGTTATGGACCGGCGTCGAATCCGCGTTACATCATTGTCGTGACAATCGATGAGCCCTCAGCGGGTAAGCATTTCGGTGGTGATGTATCAGCACCCGTATTTTCGAATGTGATGTCACAGGCGTTGCGCATGTCCGGTGTTGCACCGGATGCTGAATCGCTGCGTGAAGCCAGCGCTGTTCCGGCGGCAACGATCAGCAATCCGAAGGAGCGAGGGTAATGGTGGAAGCTCCATCGATGCATTCGGCAATTGTTTTAGCACCCGACTTCACGCCGGCGGAACTTTCAAATGCGCTGGCAGCGATCCCAGCACAGATCGTTGAGGCGACGGCGAGTAGTCGTGACGCGCGGCGCGGCGCATGTTTTCTCGCGTATCGCGGCGCGACGCGTGATGGTCGTGATTTCATCGAAGATGCCATTGTGCGCGGCGCATCCGCAGTCTTGTATGACCCAGCCAACTTTGAGTGGAAAAGCGGCTGGAAAGTACCAAGTCTCGCGGTGCCGAACTTAAAAACCCACGCCAGCCAGATCGCTGGGCACATATACGGGCACCCGTCCGATGCGCTCTGGATGACTGGTGTGACGGGCACCAATGGGAAAACTTCTGTCGCACAATGGATCGCGCAGGGCCTTGAGCGCGCGGGTAGGAAATCGGCAGTTCTGGGCACCATCGGGAACGGCCTTGTGGGCAATAACAGCAACTTGCAGCCATCGGACAACACCACACCGGATGCAGTCGCGTTGCAACGCCAACTGCGCGAATACGTGACACAAGGTGCGGTGGCGTGCGCGATGGAGGTGTCCAGTCACGGTCTCGATCAGGGGCGTGTTGCGGATATCAAATACGATGTCGCGGTATACACCAACCTCACGCGCGATCACCTCGATTATCACGGCACGATGGCAGCGTATGGCGAGGCGAAGGCGAAATTATTCGCCAAGGACAACTTGAAGCACGCAGTGATCAACGCCGACGACGCGTTCGGTCAGCAATTGATTGAGCGGCTTAATTCAACGGGCAAACACGGCGTCAATCTTATCCGCACCAGTACCCGGCAAAATGGGCATCATGCTGATCTTGTTGCAGAACAATTGTCGGTTTCCGCTGCCGGGCTCGCCTTTGAAATTGGCGGAAAATTTGGCCGCGCAAATGTGGAGTCCGACATTCTGGGCGCGTTCAATGTTGCTAATTTGTTGTCCGTGATCGGCACCCTCCTGGTTAGTGGCGTATCGCTTGAACAGGCCGCCGCGATTGCTTGTGAATTGCCACCGGTGCCAGGCCGTATGCAAACGGTGCGCTCATCAGATCGGAACAAACCGCTTGTCGTCGTTGATTATGCGCACACGCCGGATGCACTTGAGAAAGCGTTATCGACCATCGCCGCAATCGTGCCCGAGAATGGCCGGCTGATTTCAGTGTTTGGTTGTGGTGGCGATCGTGATCGCGGCAAGCGGCCCCAGATGGGCGCAATTTCTGCACGCTATGCCGATTTGTCGATTGTCACGTCCGATAATCCGCGCACTGAAAATCCACAACGCATCATCGAAGACATCGAGTCGGGCATGAAAGGTGCACGACTTAAATCAATTTCAGATCGGCATCAGGCAATTTTTGAAGCGCTGAACGAAGCAAAAACCGGCGACATCGTCGTCATCGCCGGCAAAGGCCATGAGGACTACCAGATAGTCGGCGAGACCAAGCATCATTTCAGCGATATCGAAGTCGCGCAGGAAGCGTTGGACGCGTGGCACGGAGTGAGCCGATGAGCGCGGGATTTTCGATGCGGCTGAGTGAAGTGGCGCGCGCGTTTGGCTCGGGCCAGCCGGGGATGTCGATTGAAGATTGCATGCTGACTGGCGTCTCCACCGATTCCCGCTCTGTTGAAGCGGGGCAATTGTTTGTCGCACTCAATGGCAATAATTTTGATGGGCACGCTTACGTCGCGCGCGCGGCTGAAAGTGGCGCTGCGGCCGCACTGGTGTCGCGCACCATTGCCGATGTGGCGATTCCTCAGATTCTCGTTTCCGATACTCGCGCAGCACTTGGCAGATTGGCACAAGTGTGGCGGCGGCGTTTCCCAATACCGGTACTGGCGCTAACTGGCAGCAACGGCAAAACGACCGTAAAAGAAATGTTGCGCGCCATTCTTGTCAGACATCTCGGCCGCGCGGATGCATTGCTCGCGACCGAAGGAAACCTGAACAACGATATCGGCGTGCCGCAAATGATGCTGCGCCTGAACGCAAATCACAAGATGGCCGTCTTTGAATTGGGAATGAACCATCTCGGCGAAATTGCCTATCTCACACACCTCGTTGAGCCCGATGTCGCGCTCGTCATCATGGCGGGCACCGCGCATATCGGCGAACTTGGCAGCCGTGAAGCGATTGCAGAAGCCAAAGGCGAAATTTATACCGCGCTAAAACCAGATGGTGTCGCGGTGGTCAACATGCACGACCGCTTCGGCAGTTATTGGAAAGAATTGGCAGGCCACCATCGGGTCATCGGCTTTGGGGTGAGTCTTGATGATGCCGTGTGCGGAAAATTTGGCGCAAATTCAAACAACCCGCTAACCATCGCCTATCAGGGCAACGAGATCGATGTGCGTCTTCAAGTGCCGGGGAATCACAATCAACGCAATGCGCTTGCGGCGGCGGCGGGTGCCTGCGCCCTCGGCGTGCCGCTGGCGGTGATCAAGGCGGGACTTGAAGATTTTCATGGCGTCGCCGGAAGACTACAGACGTATCGCGGCCACAATTCGGCCACCATCATCGACGACACTTACAACGCCAATCCCGATTCCGTCAAAGCTGCCATCGCCGTGCTCGCCA
>JAYURJ010000079.1:0-5101 GCA_043756275.1 Betaproteobacteria bacterium
AGCCGAATCATCGGCCACAAACTTAGCCAAAGTTGGGGTCAACAGGTGATCGTCGACAATCGACCCGGCGCGGGCGGCAATATCGGCGCGGATCTGGTCGCGAAAGCCGCCCCGGATGGGTACACCCTGCTTTTAGGGTTTGTCGGAACCCATGCTATTAACGCCAGCCTATACGCCAAAATGCCGTATGACAACGTTAAGGATTTTGAGCCGGTGTCCCAGATTGCTGCGGTGACCATTGTGCTGGTGGTACATCCGTCGGTACCGGCATTGTCGATAAAAGAGTTGATCGCATTAGCCAAATCGAAGCCTGGCCAACTCACGTTCGGCTCACCGGGCAACGGCACCCCGCAACATCTCGCTGGCCAGTTGTTCAATACGATGGCCGACGTTGATATGCTGCACGTTCCCTATAAAGGTGCGGTTCCAGCTCTTACTGACTTGCTAGGAGGCCAGGTATCCATGATTTTTAGTAGCATGCCCCCCGCTTTGCCTCTCGTAAAAACAGGCAAGATAAGGGCCTTGGGGGTGACGAGTGCGACACGGTCACCTGCGACACCGGCCATCCCAACGATCACAGAATCGGGATTGCCAGGGTATGAAGTTAATAACTGGTATGGCATCCTCGCCCCGCGCGGAACCCCGAAAGAAATTGTCTCAAAGTTAAATGCCGAAATTGTAAAAATATTGAACATGCCGGACGTGAAAGAGAGCTTAGCTGTCCAAGGTGCCGAGCCCGTCAGCGGTACTCCGGAACAATTCGCTGCCTATATAAAGGCGGAAACCGAGAAGTGGGCGAAGATAGTCAAATATTCGGGTGCCCGTCTGGATTAAACCGGTGAAGTCTGGCTTCTTCCTGAATCTCTGAACGTTCCTGCTGGTGCACCACCGGCACGCTGGCAGCAGTGGATGAGTTACGGCGAATAAACGCAGAAGTGGTGTCGCGTGCCGGCACGCTGATCGTCGATGAAATTTATCAGGGCCTCACGTACGGCGTTGCGCCATCGACTGCGTTTTGATCGCTGACGACATGTTCGTCATCAACATTTTTTCGAAATATTATCAGATGACCGGCTGGCGTCTGGGTTGGCTGGTCGTGCCACCGCAATATGTGCTTGAAGTGGAAAAGCTCTCGCAAAATCTATTTATCTCGCCTTCAACACCTGCGCAATATGCGGCGCTGGCAGCACTCGATGCCGAGACCATCAATATAGTTGACCAGCGTCGTATCGAATTTCAGGCACGCCGCAACTTCCTGATGCCTGCATTGCGCGGACTCGGATTTGAAATCCCCGTCGAGCCACAGGGCGCTTTCTACATCTACGCGCAAACCGAAAATATCGCGGCAGATAGCTTTGCGTTGTCGCGGCGCATTTTGCAGCACGCGCATGTCGCCATTACGCCCGGCAAGGACTTCGGTGCTAACGCGCCGGAAAAACATATCCGCATCGCTTATACGCAGACGATTCCGCGGCTCAATGAAGCCGGCGAGCGCATGAGTACACATTTGCAAAACCGTAAATATTGAACTGTTTTTAGGTGTGGTTCAATGCGATGCGGATGGAATCTGGGTTTCCTTCCCCTTTGAAAAGGGGGACCGAGGGGGATTGCGAATCGTCGCATACAAGTGGTCATGCCTATTCATCACCGCCGACAATCCCTCCTGACCTCCCTTTGAAAAGGGAGGGAACAAACGCCACAAAAATTTGAACCGCACCGACCGAACATTCAACTGCGCTCTGTCGCGAAAGTTACTTATAAAATGAAAGCCCGCAGTATCACCTACGCAACAGGAATACCACCATGCCGATCTCTTTCAGGAAAACCGCTGTTTTGCTGGTCATGTCGCTGGCGTCGTTCCCATCGCTGGCAGAAGAGCGCGCCATCAACGAAAAGATCACCGTCAAGGCGAACGTCGATGAAGTCTGGAAAGCGTGGACCACCACCGAGGGCATCAAGTCATTCTTCGCGCCGGACGCCAAAGTAGAACTGCGCGTCGATGGGCCGTTCGAAATTTACATGAACCCGTTCGGCGCGCCCGGCATGAAGGGCGCAGATGACATGCGCATCATCGGCTTTCAGGAAAAGAAAATGCTGACGTTCACCTGGAATGCGCCGCCGTCATTGCCCGAAGTGCGCAAGCAACGGTCGGTGGTGATCGTGCGTTTTATTTCGCGTGGCGACGTGCTCACCGATGTCACGCTGCATCACATCGGCTGGGGCGAGGGCGGCGAATGGGACAAGGCCTACAACTACTTTGCCAAGGCATGGCCCAACGTGCTCAAGAACCTCAAGAAACGATTTGATGATGGGCCTGTGGACTGGAAGCCGTGGCTTCAACAATTAGCACCGTCAGCAAAGAAATAACGCTTGCCGCTCAGCCCTTTAACGTCCAACTGCCTATCACTTCGTATTCAGGACCAGCCGCACCTGAGCTGGCCGAGACGAGGCAGAACTGGTTGATCGGCCAGCGCACCGGCGGAATCGCGCGGTCTTCAAACGGGGTTTCAATATCGCGCGCGACGGTGATGTGCGGGCGAAACGCGCGGGTGTCGTGGTCCAGCTTGGCCCCGACTAAAAGTGATTGCAAATTTTTCTGTAATGCAAACAAATGCCACGGCGTTTCCTTCGCGCCGAGCCACGCCACCTGCGCCTTGGCGAAGCAGCCAGCCATATTGACGGTGTAATTAAATGGCGTCGCGACGACATGCCTGCCGATTTGTTCTATCTCAGGGATGAGCTTCGCATCGACATCGCCCAGGAACGCGAGCGTCATATGCAAAGTGACCGGGAACACGGCGCGCCCGTTGCCCTCGCGCGCCAATTGCAAACGGTGTCGTGCCAGTTGCAGACGGATGCCATCGTCTGGCCAAAGTGCAAAGTAGAGTCGGGTTGTCATGGTGTGCAATGCTAACATTTGATGCGGTGCAATTTAGCCGTCGCTAAATATTATTTCTCCAAACTCAAGCATTGACGGGCATTTCAGGCAATAAATGCCCTGAAAACCGCGCCGGTGCTTGAGTTTAATAATTTATTTTACTTGGAAAACCATGGCCATATTCAACCGCATCACGGGAATGTTTTTGCGCCCGCAGGCCGAATGGGATGCCGTCGCGCGCGAGGCGCCGCGCACGACGGTGTTGCTGCGCAACTACCTGCTGCCGCTCTGCTTGCTGGCCCCGGCGGCAACGATGGTCGGCATGCTCGCGTTCGACACCAAGTGGAACGCCCAGTACGGTTACTCCGCCCTGCGCGATCGTGCGCCCGTCATCGCGCTGGCCACGTATGGTTTTCAGATTATTAGTGTTTATCTGCTTGCCGCTGTGTTGTATTTTCTTGCGCGCACACAAAAGCGTTCGCCGAGCTTTCTGGTGGCGTTGCAAGTGGCGGTGTTCGGCTCCATCCCCGTGCTGCTGTCGGGTGCTGCGCTGGTGATCCCGTTCAACGTCATCGTCACCATGTTGGCGATGCTGTATTCGTTCTATCTTTATTATCTTGGGGCCGAAAAACTAATCGGCATTCGCCCTGCCGATTCGGCCATGTTCATCGGCGTGGCGATGATCTGCATGATGTTGCTATCGAGCGTCCTGGGCGGCATTGCGTCGGCGCTGGGAATAATTTAGAGAGCCTCTGCTTTAGTCCTTCGACAAGCTCAGGACGAACGGCAATTTATCGATTCCGTTCGTCCTGAGCTTGTCGAAGGACTAGTCAAAAATTTCCCGTCTCGCGCTTCAACAGCCGGCATCGTCCTCGCCAATGTCCTCGTTCCACGTTGCCGGATTGGCGCTTATATAGTCGAAAAGCATTTGCTCGCACGCCGCCCGCACTTATGCGTGCAGGCCCCCATCTACAACCAGACTATGGCCAACCACATACGACGATGCCGACGAACTTAGCCACAGGATGGCATTCGCAATTTCATCGGCGCTGGCAAGTCGGCCAATGGGGATGGCTTCTGCCAACTGTTGTTGGTGTTGAAGCAACTGATCGTGGTTGAGATGTGCCGTCCGGCGTGCACGACGCGGCGTGTCGGTGGCCCCCGGACAGACAGCGTTAATGCGTATGCCCCGCCCAATATATTCCTTGGCACTCGAGCGCGTCAGGCCGATGACGGCATGTTTGCCCGCGCTATAGACCGCCGCAGAAGGCACGCCGGACAATCCGTTCACGGATGAGACATTGACAATGGTGCCGCCGTTGAATCGAAGCATTGCCTCAATTTCGGCCTTCATGCAATTAAAAACGCCCATTACATCGGTCGATATCGTGTTGCTGGCATCTGCGAAAGATATTTCGTGCGTGAGCGCCGGTGTCGAGTCGCATGCCGCGTTGTTGACCGCACAATCTAATTGACCAAAATGCGCCACCGTAAAGGCGATGAGTGCGGCGACAGAAGATGGATCGCTTACATCACAGCGATGAAAAATGGCTTCGCCGATGGCGCGCAGTTGCGACTCGGCTGAGGCACCCTGTTCCGCGTTTCGCGCGGCCACCACCACCTTGGCACCGCTGGCGACAAAAGCCTTTGCGGTCGCCAGCCCGATGCCCGTGGTCCCACCGGTGATCAGTGCAACCTTGCTGTGAAAGCCGCTATTCATTCAACTGATCCCGAACCGTTCAACTAGGTTCCAGACGCAAGTTCAGGAAATGCACTATCTGCAGCATCAACGAGGTGCTGCAAGCACCTACTTCCAAAAGCAGCGCAGAAATCAGCAACGTCTGGTGCGTCAATCGTCTTCCCAGACGCGTAGGCGACGCGACCATGCTTGCTCGTAGTGTTCCAATGAGCAGCCATAGGGTCGCTATGAACAATTTTATGAAGCATAGTTGACAACTCTTTTGCACCGGACGCTCCGGAGTTACCTGCCCGAGCTAATAGATGCTCAATTAACGTTGGCAGTGATGGCTGGTCGCTTCGCGGCCATCCATTGTGCCAGGCAGTTACAGCCGCTGGAGTATCGAGGAGATAGAACACCAAGGCGGTGCGCTCAAGTAATGGACGGAGAAGAATTGTTGCGGAAAACAAATAGCCTTGACGAATAAGTTCGCGGACGCTCAAGGCGATGCTAATTCCTTGGGGCACAATTTCCGAAACAGCCGC
>JAYURJ010000080.1:0-15293 GCA_043756275.1 Betaproteobacteria bacterium
TATCCTTTCGTGTCAGAAGCAAAAGGGTACCGCTGTTCGTCTCCTCACCCCATTTACTGATCGCCCTGAAGTGTCGGGACTCGTACCTGAATCCGCGAAATGCCCTGAAACCCCGCGCCAGTGCTAGTGTTTAATCTTTTTTACGAATCGCCGACTTCGGCCTGAACGCGGCGATCACTGTGTCGTTAGTTTCGAGATATGGCCCGCCGATCAGGTCCACGCAGTAGGGCACTGCGGCAAATATGCCCACCTCAACCGGCTTTCCGTCTGCGTCTTTCAAGCCTTCCAGCGTTTCCCGAATCGCTTTCGGCTGACCGGGCAGATTGATGATGAGGGACTGTTTGCGGATCACGGCAAGCTGGCGCGAGAGAATCGCGGTCGGCACGAACCTGAGTGAAATTTGCCGCATCCGTTCGCCGAAACCGTCCATCACGCGGTCGGCAATCGCGAGCGTTGCGTCGGGCGTCACATCGCGCGGCGCTGGGCCGGTGCCGCCGGTGGTCAATACCAGTGCGCAATGTTCGACATCCACAAGTCGTTTGATGTTCGCTTCGATTTGCGGCTGCTCATCGGGGATAACGGTCGACACAAACGTAATTGGATTCTTCAACGCCGACGCTAGCCATGCCTCTAGCGCGGGCAGCCCTTCGTCGCGATAAATGCCCTGCGATGCCCGGTCCGAGATTGAAAGCAAACCGATTTTGACGGCGTCGGTATTCATGCGCGGCGGCTCTGCTTATTCGGGCGCACGAGATTCAGCGACGACGAGATCATGAATCTGGGAATACAGCAATCGATAATGTTTTGGCGGCCTGTTCTTTGCCTTGTCGTCTTTCGAGGCTTGAATATATCTATCCAACAAGGCACGATCGGCCGTCGTGAATTCATTGGCGAACGCGTTCAGCGCAGATTCATCCGACAATAATCGCTCACGCCAGCGTTCGGCCAGATGGTGCAGGGCGGTTTGCTTTTTGTTCGGTGCCTTTAGTGAATTGAGCTGCTCGATAATCGGCGCGGGATCGATTTCGCGCATCAACCGACCGATGTATTGCATTTGCCGCTTCATGCCACCATATTTGCTTTTAGGAATGCGTTTTGCATCCACCACGGCGGTGCGCAAATTATCAGGCAGATCAAGCTTGTTGATGGTCTCCGGCGACAGGCCGACTAACTCTTCACCGATGTCCTGCAATGCCAGCATGTCCCGCTTTTTCTGGCTTTTGCTGATAGAATTTTCATCTTCTGTGTCTGTCATTTTGTGCTTGGCTTCGTGATTCTTTGCGTAAGCGCTGATGATACCGCATCGTTCTAGTTGCTCCCGCCCGTTTGCGGCATTCCCCCTCACTTCAAACCAAAAAAAGCCATCGTGTCCTCATCCGCTCCCTTTGCTCCCGGCAGTCTTGCCGATCTCGCCCAGTTTTCGCTCGACCGCGCCAAATTGCTTGGTGCCACCGCGGCGGAAGTTGAAATTTCCACCTCGCTCGGACAGGATGTCACGGTGAGGTTGGGTGAGGTGGAAACCATCGAGCACAACCGCGACAAAGGATTGGGCATCACCGTCTATCTCGGCCAGCAGCGCGGCAATGCCTCAACCACGGATTTGTCGCGCGATGCAATCGAGCGGACCGTCAAGGCCGCATTGGCGATTGCCAAATACACCGCCGCAGATGAATTCGCCGGACTCGCCGACGTTGATCGTCTGGCCCAGCCACCGTTCGGTGATTACGGACTTTACTATCCGTGGAGATTGGCGGTGGACGATGCCATAGCGCTCGGCAAGCGAATGGAAGCGGCGGCATTTGCGGTCGATAAGCGCATCAATAATTCCGAAGGTGCTGCGGTATCGACGTATGAATCCGACTTTATCTACGCCAATTCTGCGGGCTTTGTCGGCGGCTATCCCACCACGCGGCACAGCGCCAGTTGCACCATGATCGCAACCAGCAAGCAGGGCATGCAGCGCGACTACTGGTACGCCGTGGCCCGCGATGAACACGGGTTGGAATCTCCGGAAGCCATCGGGCGGCGCTCAGGTGAGCGCACCGTGGCGCGGCTGGACGCGCGCAAAATTGCCAGTTGCGATGTGCCGGTGTTGTTCGAGGCACCGGTAGCGTCCGGTTTGATCGGCAGCTTTGTCGGGGCCGTGAGCGGCAGCGCGCTATATCGGAAATCCAGTTTCCTGCAAGACAGCATTGGGCAGACCGTGTTTTCGCCGATCGTTTCGATTCGCGAAGATCCCGCCATTCGTGGTGGTCTGGCCAGTGGCCCGTTTGATGCCGAAGGGGTGACGACGATTGCACGCGATGTCGTGAAAGATGGCGTGGTGCAAGGCTATTTCCTGGCTACCTATTCGGCAAAAAAGCTTGGCCTTAAAAGTACCGGCAATGCAGGCGGCAGTCACAATTTGATCGTGACACCGGGCGAACTCGATTTCGCGGGGCTGGTCAGGAAAATGCATCGCGGGCTTATCGTGACGGAGTTGATGGGGCAGGGCGTCAATAACGTGACGGGCGATTATTCGCGCGGCGCGGCAGGTTTCTGGGTCGAGAACGGCGAGATCGCCTATCCGGTTGAAGAGATCACGATTGCGGGCAATATGAAGCAGATGTTCAAGGACATTATTGCCGTCGGTAATGATGAATTGGCGTTGGGCTCAAAGCGCGTCGGCAGTATTTTGCTTGAGCGCATGTCCATCGCCGGAGAATAGTTCCCCAGCCCTCAAGAGTTGCGTCTTGGTGTTTTATACTTTGGGTTGAAGTTGTTTTTGATCGACCAAAAAACATAAGACTAACCCAGAGGAGAAAACATGCAAAGACGCAAATTCCTGTCGTCCGCTGGCGCAGGACTGGCTGCCGGTGCTGCTGTAATTCCGACACTATCGCAAGCACAAACCGCCGCGCTGCCAACGATCAAATGGCGTCTGGCATCGAGTTTTCCGAAGAGTCTTGATACCATTTTCGGTGCCGCCGAAGTCATCTCCAAACGTGTTGCCGCCGCGACGGGTGGCAAATTCCAGATTCAGGTATTTGCGGCCGGTGAAATCGTGCCGGCCTTCAGCACTGTGGATGCTGTACAAAACGGTACCGTGGAGTGCACGCATACTGCGCCCTATTATTTCTTCGGTAAAGACCCGACGTTCGCATTCGCCTGCGCGATTCCGTTCGGCATGAACGCACGGCAGCAGAATGCGTGGATGTACCACGGCGGCGGTTTGGCGCTGATGCGGGATTTTTTCAAAGACTACAACATCATCAATTTCCCCGCTGGCAATACCGGCGCGCAGATGGGCGGATGGTTTCGCAAGGAAATCAAAACCGTTGCTGATCTGAAAGGCCTCAAGTTTCGCGTTGGCGGATTCGCCGGCCGCGTGTTGAGCAAGCTCGGCGTGGTGCCGCAACAGATTGCAGCCGGCGATATTTATCCGTCACTTGAAAAAGGCACCATCGATGCCGCCGAGTGGGTCGGCCCTTATGACGACGAAAAGCTGGGTTTTTTCAAGGTCGCGAAGTATTACTACTATCCCGGCTGGTGGGAAGGCGGGCCCGAAGTTGATTTGTTCGTCAACATTAAACAGTGGGAATCACTGCCGCCGGAATACAAGTCGATCCTTGAATCGGCCTGTGTCGAAGCCAATATGGATATGCTCGCCAAGTATGATGCGCTCAATCCTGCGGCACTCAGACGTCTCGCGGGCAACGGCGTTCAACTGCGTCCGTTTACCAAGGACATTATGAACGCCTGCTTCAAAGCGGCCATTGAAGTGTATGAAGATGAATCGGCAAAGAATCCGAAATTCAAGAAAGTCTATGACGCCTGGAAAGCATTTCGTGACGATCAGATACTTTGGTTCCGGGTAGCCGAGCAGAATTTTGATAGCTTCATGGCGACCTCGAAATCAGCGGCCAGCCGTCCCGCACCCGCTGCAAAGGCCGCACCTGCGAACAAGTAATGCATCGCCATCGCAGGCCGTATCGTCAGTAACGAAAATGCTTACGCCGTGGATGCGAAGCCGCAGATGGGAGAGGTGTATTTCGGTAGACTCTAGCACTGGTGCGGCGTTCAAGCTTAAATGCCGCCAAAATCCGCACCAGTGCTAGAGTTCAAAAATTTTCCGGGCGCAATTATTTGCCGCCGCGCAGCGCCTTCTCGATTTCCTCAGCGGCCAATTCTTCTCGGCTCTTGCCTTTGGCTGGAATAGTTTTCGAATCCGGCTTTGCGTGAGGTGGCACCGATTCAGGCTTGCCATCTTTTTTAGCTGGCACATCCGGCTTGGCACCAAACGCTTTCATGATGTCGTCCTGCGCGGCGTCCTCTTTTGCTGACGCCGCATCTTTGGATTCGCTGCTTTGCCCGCCAAGCGCTTTCATCAGATCGTTGTTACTCGCAGACTCATCGGATTTTTTATCCTCTGTTGCGAGCGCGTTCGGATCGGTTGCATCATTGGCGGGTAAGTTGAGTTCGATCCTGTTCCGGTCCGGCTTGGGCGCGTCATCTTTGTAGACCATCACCATTTGCGGGAACGCGATGACCAGCGCAACCATGATGAGCTGGATGATCACAAACGGTACCGCGCCCCAATAAATTTGCCCTGTCGTGACTGGCGCGGTAATTTTTCTGGTGACTCTGTCGATGTATTCCTTGGCAGGCGCGACGCTGCGCAAATAGAACAGCGCAAAACCAAACGGCGGATGCATAAATGATGTCTGCATATTGACGGCAAGCAGCACGCCAAACCAGATCAGATCAATGCCGAGCCTATCCGCGGCTGGCCCCAGCAGCGGGATGATGATAAATGCAAGCTCGAAGTAATCAAGGAAAAACGCCAGCACGAACACGAGAATGTTCACCACAATCAGAAAGCCGGTTTGCCCGCCGGGCAATTGCGTGAGCAACTCTTCGACCCATTTGTGCCCATCCACGCCGTAGAAACTCAGACTGAATACACGTGCGCCGATCAAAATGAACACGACAAAGGCGGTGAGCTTGGCGGTGGAATCCATTGCCTGACGGAGCAGTTTGATGCTCAATCGACCGCGCATGATCGCCATGATCAGCGCGCCGGTCGCACCCATTGCGCCGCCTTCGGTGGGCGTCGCGACACCCAGAAAAATGGTACCAAGTACAAGGAAAATCAGCGCCAGCGGTGGAATGAGCACGAATATGACTTGCTCGGCGATTCTGGAAAGAAAGCCGAATTTGAGACGACGATTTGCAACTGCCGCAATGAACGCAAAAGCAACGCCGACCAACGCCGACACGACAATCGTTTCGTCCAACGCTCTGCCGGGAAATTTCTGCGCATACGCCACCGCGATGGCTGTCGCGATGGTAAACAATATCGCCAGCGAAATCACGCCACTGCTGCCACCCGGCTCCTTGAAAGCACGTGCTTCGATCGGCAGGGCAGGCACCCAGGCCGGCTTGATAAATGACACCAGCACGATATAGACCGCATAAAGACCGGCCAGCACAATGCCGGGAATAAACGCACCGGCATACATGTCGCCAACCGATTTGCCGAGTTGGTCGGCCATGATGATCAGCACCAGAGACGGCGGGATGATCTGCGCCAGTGTGCCGGATGCTGCGATGACACCTGATGCCAGCCGCCGGTCGTAGCCATAGCGCAACATGATTGGCAGCGAAATCAGTCCCATCGAAATCACCGATGCAGCGACGACGCCCGTGGTCGCTGCGAGTAAAGCGCCGACAAAGATGACCGCGAAAGCCAACCCACCGCGAATCGGGCCGAATAATTGGCCGATGGTATCGAGCAAATCTTCAGCCATGCCGCTACGTTCAAGAATGAGGCCCATAAAGGTAAAAAACGGCACGGCCAGCAGAGTGTCGTTGGCCATCACGCCCCAGATGCGCTCGGGAAGGGCCTGAAAAAGTGAAGGGGACAATAGTCCAAGCTCAATGCCGATCAGTCCGAACACAATGCCGTTGGCGGCCAATGCAAATGCGACGGGATAACCGAGCAGCAAAAATGCGAACAGCCCCACGAACATCAGAGGCGCCATGTTGTGAATGATGAATTGCGTCATGCCCATTCCCTGTTCCCTGAATTTCTGTGCTGAAGCGTTTAGTTGGCGAGCTTGGTTTTTTTCAGCAGCGCTTCCTGCTCTTGCGCCTCGGCAATCGCGCGCGCGAGTTCCTCCTCGGGCGTCGGGCCGATATCCTCGGCAACGTGATCCGGGATTTTCCCTTGCAGAATGGCGATGCGCTTGATCAATTCCGAAACGCCTTGCAGTGTCAGCAGGAAAAATCCGATCGGCACCAGCAGCCGCGCCGGCCAGATAATCAGCCCACCCGCGTTCGAGGACATTTCGTTATGGACAAATGCATTCACAAATACCGGCCACGACAAAATCATGATGAGGATGGCCATTGGCAGCAGAAAAAACAACGTGCCGAATACGTCGATATACAACTGAATACGCCGCGAGAAACGGCTATAGACCACATCAATACGCACATGCTGGTGGTGCAAAAGAGCATATCCGCCGCACAGCAGTACAACCGCCGAAAACAGATACCACTGAAGCTCCAGCCAGGCGTTCGAGCTGTTGTCGAAAAGATAGCGCACGGTTGCGTTACCGGAGCTGACCAGCACCGCTACCAACGTGAGCCAGTACGCGCCGCGCCCGACCAGATTATTGAGCGAATCAATCAGATTTGAGAACTTCAAAAATAAACCCACGTCAATCCCCTCATTTGTTGATCAGACAACTTGCGTAAACCGGCGCTTTTCTGTGGCGAGTTTAGCGACTTTAGCCTTAAAATCTGACGGGCGGTCATTGATCGTTTGGCTATGACGTTGCAAGTAATTCCAACTTGGCATCAACTTCGGTAAAGTGGGTGTAGTATCTGTCGCAAGGTGTTGTTCTCGCCGCGTATTTTTGGTGTAAGTCGTCGTCCAAATCGCGTCGAGTCCATCGCGCAATTGAGCGTGATGGTAGTCAGGTTCCGCCCAAGGGAGGGCATCATGGTTTTGTTTCCGGGCAACTGTTTAGATGGCCCGCATCAATCGAATGCATCCAGGTGTCCCATGATGAAAGCGGCTAGCTCGTGGCTCAGTCGGTTCGCCTGTCTGGTGTTTATCTCGGTGTCGTTTTTTGCCAGTCACGCGACGGCCCAGAGCGCAGCCGCCGGACAGACACTTTTTACGATGACAGCCAATTGTACGACCAGCGGTTGCCATGCCAATGCGGCGCAGATCAACGGTGCTAACGCAACTGCCGTCATCAACAATGCCAACGCCCTTGGTATGAATGGTTTAGGGCCGGGGGGGGCCGCTTTAACGCCGACCCAAACGAGTGACATCGCAGCGTACTTGGCCACGCTAGCTGTCGAACCTTTCGTGGCGCCCGTCAGCGCGACCTACAACACCGCATTGAATATCGTCATTCCCACGGCTGCGGGTAACCCGGTCCAGTTCGGCACTTCATTCAGCGTGTTTAATCGTTTTATCGCCGCAAATGGTGCCAAAGGCACCGCCGCCTATCTCAGTGGCAGCACCATTCGCTACACACCATCGGTTAACCAATGCGGTGCGGATACCTTTACCTACGTGGCAACCAATGCGGGCGGCACCGTGTCGTCGAGCACCAGAAGCGTATCCGTATTTATCAATTCGCCTTCGCCCACCACCAGCTTGGGTACGCAAAACATCGCATACAGCACATCTGCGACTACTCTGGCAGGACTGGTGCTCGGCGGCAATGCGTCTGGCCTCAGTGTCACCGCACAGCCCTCCGTTGGAACGGTAAGCGTTGGCGCAGGGCCTTCGCTCACCTATACCGCAAGTTCAACCGCTTATGCAGCATCTGTCAGCTTCACCTACGTTGCGACCGGCCCCTGCTCAACCCAGTCCGCGCCAGTGAACGTCACCATCATGCTCACCACGCTGCCGCCTGCGCCCACCGTAGCAGCGCCTGCGGGACCTTTCCAAACGGCGTTCAACACGGCTGCCGCTCCCATCAACCTGAGCGCGAATATCACCGGCGTCTTCACTAGCATCGCCGTCGTTGGCGCAACTAACGGCACTGCCATGGTGAGCGGAAACTCAATCACCTTTACCCCGACAACGGGCTTCTCCGGAACCGGCTCGTTTACCTATAGCGCGATGGGGCCGGGCGGCACATCGGCGACTTCAGGGCCTGTGAATATCACCGTCCTTCCGGCGATACCAACAGTGACCGCATTACCCGGGCCGTTCTCGACTGCGTTCAACACGCCAATCAACATTAATCTCACCGGACAGGTGACGGGGACATTCACCAGCATTGCGACCACGAGTGTCACCAACGGCACCACCATGGTGGCGGGCAACGTGGTGACGTTTACGCCAACAACGGGCTTTACCGGGACAGCCAGCTTCAGGTTCACCGCCACCAATGCGGGAGGAACCTCGGCACCATCTGCGGCAATGAACATTACCGTGTTGCCAGCTGCGCCAGTGGTTGCGGCCAGATCCGTTTCTGTCACGTTCCAGTTGCCGCTGGCGATCGACCTCACCGCACAGATCACGGGTGTGTCGACCAGCATTGCGGTGATCACAGCCCCAACCAATGGCATGACCTCAGTAAGCGGCAATATTGTCACCTACACGCCAAACGCGGGATATCTTGGTCCCGACAGCTTTACCTATCAGGCAACCGGGCCCGGCGGCATGTCAGGCACGGCGACGGTCAGTATTACCGTCGTACCTGCAGCACCGCCGACTGCCACATCCCCTCCGCCGGTGACCACGGCCTTCAATACGCAAGTCGCCATCAACGTTACCGCGCAACTTGGCGGTGTGTTCTCAAGCGTTGCTGTCGTGACCGCGCCTGTCAACGGAACGATCATTTCAACTGTCGGCAACATATTTACCTATCGCCCCAATACCGGATACGTCGGTGCTGACAGCTTCACCTATCAGGCACAGGGTCCGGGTGGAACAATTTCGACCCCGCCCGCGTTGGTGAGCATCACAGTCTCGCCGGCTGTTCCCGTCGTCACCGCACCTGCGACAGTCACGACTGCGTTCAACACGCCGGTGGCCATCAATCTGACCGCGCAGATTACCGGGGTATCAACCAGCATCGCCATTGTCACACCGCCTGCCAGCGGCACGGTTGTGATTGCTGGCAACACAGTCACTTACACACCGACAACGGGCTTTTTCGGCTCGGTCAGTTTTACCTATACCGCAACCGGTCCGGGTGGAACCTCTCTGCCTTCACCGCCAGTCAATATCACTGTGTTGTCACCGGCACCGACCGTTTCGGCGCGATCAGTTTCGGTGGGGTTCTCAACAGCCACCGCCATTGACCTCACTGCGCAAATCGTTGGCACCGTGACCAGCATCGCGGTGGTTACCCCTCCGGCCAACGGCTCCATCGTGTCGGTGGTCGGCAACGTGGTGACGTATTTGCCCAACAATGGTTTTGCGGGTGCAGATAGTTTCACCTATCGGGCCACTGGACCCGGTGGTACATCCGGGATCGCAACCGTCAGTATTACGGTGACTGCCGCACCGCCGCCAACGGTGGCCAATCTTACCGTTGCGGTGACATTCAATACGCCGAGGGCAATTGACCTGACCGCGCAAATAGCCGGGATCTTTAGCAGCATTGCCGTCGCCGCTGCTCCTGCAAACGGAACCATTGTTTCCGTGGTCGGCAATGTAGTGACTTACGCACCGAGAACCGGGTACGTCGGTGCTGACAGCTTTACCTTCACCGTGTCAGGTCCTGGGGGAGTGTCGGCGCCGGGGACGGTTTCCATTACGGTCTCAGCACCACCCGCACCGACACTGGTCGATAGCACCGCGTCGGTACTGTTCAATACCGTTGCGTCGATCAATCTCACGGCCCAGATCACAGGCGTCGTTTCGACCATCGCGTTAGTGACGCTGCCCGCCAATGGCACTGCAACCGTCGCAGGTAATGTGGTCACCTATACGCCCAGAGCTGGCTTTTTTGGTGCTGACAGCTTCACCTATACCGCCACCGGCCCCGGCGGTACATCACTGCCCGCAACCGTCACCATTACCGTTGGCTCTCTTGCGCCGACGGCCGGCGCGTTCAGGATGATCGTGCCGCTCAATACCTCCACCACGATCGATTTGGCGCCCTTCATTTCAGGTTCGGGCGTCTCCGGCATCGTTGTTGCGGCAAATCCAAAGCACGGGGTGGCGACAGTCAATGGCACCAAACTTACCTTTACCCCGGCGCAGGATTTCTTTGGTACCGACACATTTACCTATGCCGCATTCGGTAACGCAGGCACCTCACCTGCAGCACTCGTCACGGTAACGATTGTCGGTCGTCCAGACCCCACCAAGGATGCCACCGTGTCCGGCCTGGTTGCCGCACAGGCGGATGCGGCACGACGTTTTGCGAAAGCGCAGATTTCAAATTTCCAGAGCCGACTGGAATCGTTGCACCGCGTGGATGTTGGCGTAACACCATCTTCCGCGCGCGGGCCCGAATCTGATCGCAGCACAGTCGCAGCCCGGATGCCTTCGAAAGATATCGCCAACGGGCGCGCGGAAAATCCATATCTGCATGCATCTTATGCTGCGGCACCCGCGATGGCTGATGCATCAGCCGCAGGCCAAAAATCGGTGCCGTTCCTGAGTGATGCGGTGTCGTTGTTGACATCCGGATCAATTAACTTCGCGAGTGTTGCAGGCGCAGTTGTCGGCGCTACCAATGCGCAAAACGTCCCAAGTGCGGCAAGTCTCTGGCTGGCAGGATCGGCGAACTTTGGGACGCGTACCGCAACCGGCGACCGCACCGGTCTCGATTTCACCACTAACGGCATCAGCATGGGTGTGGATCGCCGGGTTGGTGACAAATTGGTCTTGGGCGCTGGCCTCGGTTTTGCCCGCGATAGAACTGACATTGGCAGCGATGGCTCGACCAGTCGTGCGCGTGCGTACTCGGGAGTTGTTTATGGCAGCTACCAACCGACCGGGCGCACCTTCGTCGACGGGCTGATTGGAATCGGATCGCTCGATTTCAACACGCAGCGCTACGTAGCACCCATTGCCGATATTGCCCGCAGCGACCGCAAGGGCAGGCAAATCTTCGGCTCCGTCGCGACTGGCATCGAGTACCGCGATAACGGCGTATTGATATCGCCTTATGCGAGGCTTGACTACGTTTCCGACCGACTCAATCAGGTTTCCGAGACCGGCGCAGGCCAATACGCATTGACGTACTACCGGCAAACCACGCCTTCCATACAGGGTGCGCTGGGGCTTCGGGCCGAATCGGTTCATCAGACTGAGTTTGGGTTGGCGGTGCCGCGACTGCGCGCAGAATATCGCCACGACTTCCAGGGTGAGCGCCGGACCTCGATCGGTTATGCTGATTCGGTTGGTGGCAGGTTCGGTATATCCACGGGGCCGGTATCCCGCAATACGCTGGTGCTTGGTGTCGGTAGCGAATTTATCTATCGCGGTGGATGGACGCTAGGTGTTGATTACCAGCTTGAACATTCGACATCATTCTCGAAAGATTCAAGTCAGGGGATCAAGTTCACGATTACCAAGGATCTTGATGGCAAAGATTCTCCGTACTCGTTGATCGCGGCGGCCGTTACCCCGAAAAAGCCCTTCGATATTCAGGTTGATGCCGGATTTATGTTTGATAGCAACGTGACCCGCGCCAAGGAGCCCGGCGAAAAACTTGCTGATCGCATCTATAGCGTCAATGCCAGCAGAAGCAAGCTCTTCGTGTACAACGACAATGCGCGCGCAGTGCTGACGGGCACTGTGGGTGCCGAAGTATTCGATAATTATTACAAGCTCAGCCATGCAACCGCGACTATTCAGGGCGAACTCATGTATCGCCGTACCGCTGATTTCGATGCGCCCACATTCGCGGTATTTGCGCAGTCCTCGGCTGAACGCTATCAATCAACGTTGCGCAACGGTTATCGCTATGCCGTGGGTGTTTCGGTTCGGCAACCGCTTACAGACCGCATCCAGTTGTTCGGGGCCTTGTCGCATAACGAGCGCTATGCCAGAAGTTCGGTGTTCAACAATCGCTTCAATGCGCTGCGCTTGAATGTCGATTACTCGCTGAGCACCCAGGAAACAATCTATCTGACGGGCGAGTACCGTCGTGGCCAGATCGTGTCCACCGGGCTGCCTTCACTCGAGAATCTCGATGTGGCAGATGTGTTCGTGCAGGATGACGCCTATCCGAGCGGGCAATTCTTCAGTTACCGGTTCAACGGCAGAACCGTGTTGTCGACGCTTGGCTACAATTTAGCGCTTGGCCCGCGTCATTCGCTTGATCTCTCATGGAGACGCGCGCAGTCGACGCCGGGCTTCAGGCCGCCTTATGCGACATCACCTACCAGCTATATCGCCGACCAATATTCAATCGTTTATCTGATTCGTTTTTAAAGGATTCGATCGTGCGCACCTTACGTCCAATTGCCTGCGTTTCATTATTGGCCACTTTGCTCCTGCTTGCGTCCTGCGGCGGGGGCAGCGGCAGTCCTGGTGATGTCGCACCGGCGGCACCACCTCAAATTGTGATCACCGAGGCCACACCGAACCGGTTCCTGACATTCCCCAATCCACAAATCCAAGCCGATGGGTCGATGCAGACCACATCGACCGTCTGGGCGCAGGCTTATTACGCGGCAGTGGACCCGAATAATCAAAAAGACACGCTCGATAAATGGAAAGCGGCAAACGGATTTGGCGGTTCTACCGGAACAGAAGTTAACGTGGTGATCGGTGACGTCCGTGATCTCGGTTATGGCCGCAATCTGACCTTCCGTCAAAATACCAACGGCACGGTCGCCGCCAACGTGGAAAATTATTTTGTTGAGGCCGCGGCCGGCTACACCTACAGCCGTATCAATCTTGATGCCGCAATTGTGAAAGACCAGCGGCAGCACAAAGGCACCAATGCCATCGAATTTTCTCCCGGACCCAACGGCGGTTCGAGCTTCGCAAAGTTCTACACCTTCGACCCTGGCACAGGTACCAGGCGCCTGACCATTGATATGGATGGTCGCGGTGAAAAAGCCATGCCGGGGCCATGTATCTCGTGCCACGGCGGTCGCGGCGACGCGCTCACGGCACCTGATGCCGCAGGCAAACGCCTGTTCAATCTGGTACAAAATTCAGTGTCGCAGACGCGCGGCGACGTACAGGCGCGCCTTCATCCGCTCGAACCGGATGCCTTTGATTACTCGACCGTGGCGGGCTTCACTCGGGCCGAGCAAGAAGCCAGGATGAAAATCATCAACAAGATGGTTCTCTGCACCTATCCAATCGTCGCACCTTCCACATTTCCTGAAGATGCTTGTCGGCCTGCCGCCAACAGGAATGAATGGCAGGGCACGGCCGCTGTGCAAGTCAAGACGGCTTATGGTGGCAATGGCATGCCAAATGCGACCTTCGCTGACAGCTACGTGCCAAATTCATGGCTGGTCGCGGGGCAGTCCACGCTGTACAGGGAAGTCGTGGTGACATCCTGCCGCACCTGTCACACCTTGCGCGGGACGGGCAATCAGTCAGACCTCGATTTTGAGGAATACGAAAAATTCGTCGCGTATGCAGACCGCATCAAAGCGCACATCATTGATCGTGGCAACATGCCGCTCGCGAAATTGGTGTCGGAAGCTTTTTATGCGTCCACCCGACCAGAAATTCTCGCGACTTTCCTTGAAACTCAGGGCTATACGGGCCTGCGTGACAGCAGTGGCAAGGCACTGCGGCCAGGTCGACCTATCAGCGATCCGGGACCTGATCGTGTTGTACGGCCTGGCGTATCCACACTGTCGGCGACCGGCAGCCTGTACGCCAATAGTTACGTGTGGTCGCTGGTGTCAGGTCCTGCGGGCGCAACACTGACCAATCAAACCACTGCGCAAGCCACGTTTACTGCGACCGCGAACGGAACATATGTCGTGCAGTTGGTGGCCAGCAACGGCCCGACCAGAGGTGTCCCGGCACAGCTCAAGATCGTGGTCGATAGCGCGCTGCCGATCGCGCCTGCAGCCATTCGCTTTGCGGACATAAAAGCAGTATTGCAATCAACCAATGCAGGCTGCACGAATTCCGGCTGTCATGCTGCCGGTGGTTCAGGTGTGATACCGCCGCTCTTCTACACCAACACCGACCGTAACGGCGACGGCATTGTCGGCGACGCGACCGATGACTTATGGTTTTTTACGGAAACGCGTGGGCGTATTAATTTCACCGATATCATCGCGAGTCCGCTGTTGAGAAAGCCTGCTGGCAGGCATCACAACGGTCTTTTGCGCCCCGGCTTTAACACGACCGTGGAACCAGGACAGCCCTCACGCGCAAGCTTCGATTTGTTTCAGAACTGGATTCTGAACGGCGCGCCGCAGTAGGCTAAAAGGCGGCGCGCGCCGGAGGCAACGATAGTCGGCTAGTAACTACGCCGAGGTGCGGTGTACGCTTCTTTTGAGAACACAAACGCGGGTTCACGACCGACCAGTGTTTCGATCAAGGCAAGTTCCTGATCGGTATGATTGATGAACGGGGCATTGCGAATATTTTTGCCCTTGGCCTCACCACTCAAAATATAGACCGGACGATCATGCTGCTTGGCCATGATCGTTTCTTTGCTCTCCGGATCAGAATTGGATTCCAATTCCGTGATGCCGTAGCAAGTGCAAAAGTAAGTCCGATCCGGTTCTGCTTCCATGTAAAAACCGGTGCCGCGAATACCCACCGTTGCGTTCGGGGTACGCACCCGCATCGGCGTATTGCGCGAGACTGAAAGCAGTGCGCCGGTCAGTAATCTGAGGCCGCTGATGATCAACGAGGCATCAGATTTTTTCTCCGATTCGATGGTGACTTTGCTGCTGCCGCGCAAGATCATGGAATTGCTGTTGACGACGAAAATGATCTCGCTACCTTTTGCGGTTTGCACTGTGTCACCCGGTGCCACTTGGGTGGCCAGCGTGGCGGGCTTGTCGTTAACCGTTGCCTCGCCGGAAATTCGGTAAATCGATTGTTTGGGCGGCAATTTTGCGGGCCTGTTGCCAAAGATGCTGAATCCCTGCGCGCTTGCCTCCGGAAGGCCGGTCGAGAATACGCCTGCGGCCAGCGCTTGAATCAGCACTCTGCGACGCGGGTCATCAGCTTCGTCAAAACTTTTCATGACTGCTCCTGATCTGATCGTTTTGCCATCGTATCAAGTCGATATTGAAAACATAGAACGGTCGATGGCGTAGTTGCGTTGATACGAGATTCAATAATATCCGGATGTGCACCTTGACGCGAGAAAATGTTGACCGTG
>JAYURJ010000081.1:0-15226 GCA_043756275.1 Betaproteobacteria bacterium
GCGCGCACTGGATGCTGCAGGGCTGGGTGCAGTTCCTGTTGGCGACGCCAGTGCAATTCATCCTCGGCGCGCGCTTCTATCGCGCCGGCTGGAAGGCGCTGCGGGCCAAAACCGGCAATATGGATTTGCTGGTAGCGCTCGGTACCAGTGCGGCCTATGGTTTGAGCGTGTATCAGTGGCTGACTGCACCCGCAGGCGCAATGCCGCATTTGTATTTCGAAGCCAGCGCCGTGGTCATCACGTTGGTGCTTCTGGGCAAATGGCTGGAAGTGCGCGCCAAGCGCCAGACGACCGACGCGATCCGTGCGCTCAACGCCTTGAAGCCTGAGCGTGCGACGCTGCGCAAAGACGGCGCTGATACCGAAGTCGCGCTGTCCGCTGTGGTGGTGAACGACATCGTCGTGGTCAAGCCGGGCGAGCGTATCGCGGTGGATGGCGAAGTGATCGCAGGCGAAAGCTTGGTGGATGAATCGCTCATCACCGGCGAAAGTTTGCCGGTGGCCAAACATATTGGCGAGCGGGTTACCGGTGGTGCAGTGAATGGCGAAGGCATGTTGCTGGTGAAGACGCTGGCGGTGGGTGCGGAGAGTACGCTATCGAGGATTGTGCGATTGGTCGAATCCGCACAGGCCGAAAAAGCCCCAATCCAGCGACTGGTGGACCGGGTGAGCGCGGTGTTTGTGCCGGTGGTGCTGGTCTGCGCGCTGCTGACCTTGCTGGCCTGGGGCGGCTTGACTGGTAACTGGCAGATGGGTTTACTCAATGCCGTAGCAGTGCTGGTGATTGCGTGCCCTTGCGCGCTGGGATTGGCAACGCCGACGGCGATCATGGTGGGCACCGGCGCAGCAGCGCGGCAAGGCATATTGATCAAGGACGCGGTGGCGCTCGAAGTTGCACATCGCATAACCATCGTTGCATTCGACAAGACCGGCACCCTGACTGAAGGCAAGCCGACGCTGACCGATGCCATCGCGGCGATTGCGGACCGCACACATCTCATTCGGCTGGCGGCAGCCGTGCAAGTCGGCAGCGAACATCCTCTGGCGCGCGCGGTGGTCGATGCCGCCGCAACCGAATCCATCGACGTGCCCGCAGCCAGTGACGTGAAAGCAATCGCCGGGCGCGGCGTGACCGCATTGGTCGAGGGTCAGACCTATGCCATTGCCAGCACCCGTTACGCGTCTGAGTTGATCGCAGCGCTGCCGGTATCTCTGCTGGCAGATGCGGAACGCCTGCAATCCGCAGGCCGCACGGTGTCGTGGTTGATTCATATTGGGGTAATGCCGGAAGCCATCGGGCTGTTGGCGTTTGGAGATCGTATCAAGCCCACCGCAAAAGAGGCGATTGATCGCCTGCACGCGCTCGGCGTGCGCTGCGTGATGCTCAGTGGCGACAATGCCGGCAGTGCTAACGCGGTGGCCCAAAAACTTGGGATTGATGATGTACGTGCAGAAGTATTGCCGGCGGACAAAGCGCGGATTATTGGGGAGTTGCGCATAAGCGATGCGCAAGCGAGCATAAAGAATATCATTGCCATGGTCGGCGACGGCATCAATGACGCGCCCGCACTCGCTGCCGCCGACGTCGGTATCAGCATGTCCACCGGCACCGATGTGGCGATGCACGCCTCAAGTATCACGTTGATGCGCGGCGATCCTGCACTGGTGGCCGATGCGATCGACATATCGCGCCGCACCTACGCCAAGATTCGCCAGAACCTGTTTTGGGCATTCGTTTACAACGTGGTCGGCGTTCCAGCCGCCGCGTTCGGTTTGCTCAACCCCATGATCGCGGGGGCGGCGATGGCGCTCAGCAGCGTGAGCGTGGTGTCGAACGCGTTGTTGTTGAAGCGATGGCGTGCAATGAAGTGAATCGTCGGTCGCGAGAAATTCGCGTAAACGATAAGATGCTGCCAATGATTGCAACTTTCGCCGGGAGGACGTCGTGGCAACAAGCCTGATGGTTCGAAACGTTGACGAAGAAATCGCACTCGCACTAAAGCAGCAAACCGCCTCACGCGGCAGAAGTGCGGAAGCCAAGCACCGTGAAATCCTGAAATCCGTTCTGCAGCGCCCGAAGCGGAAGCCTTGTCGAGCATGCCCAACGTGGGCGAAGACTTGACCGTGGTGACCAGAAACGTGGGTGACTTCGGGGAACGGGCGCGGGGCTGATGAACCCATTTGTGGCGTGATGTCTCGCATGCGCGCAGACATGTGCTCATCATTTCGCCTTGCACGGGGCAATGCGGCAATCGGCCACAACGCGTCATTCGCTGCCCCGCTCCAATTCGCTTGAAAGTGGTCATTCAAATATTGACGATCACGTTCGCAATTATGTATGTTGGTGTGGTTTTGCGGTTTTCGCAATAGTTCGCAATGAGAGGGCAATGTGAAAAATTTTGTTCGAGCATGTTTGCTGATAATTGCGACTGGGGCTTGCAGCTTTAACATTGCAATTGCGCAAGTCGCGCCTGAAGTTTGCAAGGGTACAGAACGAGAGTGTGCCCTGCAGGCGGGTCAAAACCATGCTGTAAAGAAGCTTGCATTTTGGCAACCAACGTTGAAGCTGCCACTGTCACAACGCATTGGCCCGGCGCCGCCTGAGCTGATCGATTTGTTGAGGCTGGATACGATCGCGCAGGCCATTCCGAGTAAGCCCCGCGCCCCAACGCTGACACCTGAATTTATCAATGAGGTGGCATCCGCATTCGATGAATTGCCGCAGGCGGTCAAAAACCTGCTCACGACAAAGCTACTGGGCATTTACTTCATCGAAGATATCGGTGGCACGGGCTTTACGGATATGGTGTACGACGCGATTGGCAATCCCGTGGCTGGCTTTGTGGTGCTCGATCCGTCGGTGTTGATGAAGCAAAAGGCTAACGACTGGGCGTCCTGGAAAGAAAACACGCCGTTCATGCCTGGCCCGGAATTCCGTCTGACAGCTGAAATTGCAACTGCCGGTCAAAACAATCGCAAGAACGCCATCCAGTACATTTTGCTGCACGAACTGGCACACGTCATTTCAATTGGAGGGACTATCCACCCCAGGTGGGATATTGCTCCTAAGGACGTTCCATCATTGTTGTCGTATTCGTTTTTTCAGCTGTCCTGGGGACGCTCAAAAGACGGGAATAGCTATGAATCACTATTTGACAAGGATTTTCCGCAGCGCAAGGATGTCGTCTACTACTTTGGCGCGCGGCTCGCGGCGGGCCAGATGTTGCGCATTTATGAGAATCTTGAGCGAACCAATTTCGCGACGTTATACGGCGCAACGCGGCCAGGCGATGATTTCGCCGAGGCGTTTGTCACCTACGTGCACACTGTCTTAATGAAACGACCGTTTGCGGTTCGCGTTTACCACGGCAAAAAAGTAGTAAAAGTTTTCAAAGCGTGTTGGGGTGAGCCCAGATGTGCGGACAAACGGAAACTACTTGAGAAATTACTCGGCGTTGGCGCACCTGCAGCTTCTTGACAGAGCACTACAGTACTGCTTGGTCATGCGCCAGATATCGGCCATCTGCGGACGTTCGAAACAGTCGGCCGGAGGACTGGGCCGGGCCGATAGCCGCCACTCACCGATGCGCATCATCTACTCACAAGTAAGTCGTGGTGAGTTATTCTTTGGAATGGCGAAAATTGGCGTCGGCCGCACCGAAAATTTTAGGCCCGACCTTTTTGGATTGATCATGCAAGACACTATTTAACCGTGGGAGCAAAATGCCGGACGCAACAAAATCGATGCCACTCGATGGCCTGAAGGTGCTGGAGATGGGCACGCTGATTGCGGGGCCGTTCTGCGGACGATTGCTGGCTGAATTTGGCGCCGAAGTGATCAAGATTGAGCCGCCCGCTGACGGAAAAACCGATGGCGGCGATCCGCTGCGCAAATGGCGCAAGCTCCATGAGGGTACGAGTCTCTGGTGGTATGCGCAGGCGCGCAACAAGAAATCAGTGACGGTGAATCTGCGCGAAAAGGAAGGCCAGGAAATTGTCAGGAAACTTGCGCTCGAGGCCGACATCATCGTCGAGAATTTTCGTCCGGGCACGCTGGAAAAATGGAACCTTGGTTTTGAATCGCTGAGCCGGGGCAATCCAAAACTCATCATGGTCAGGCTGTCAGGTTTTGGCCAGACCGGGCCCTACAAGGATCGCGTCGGCTTCGGCGCAATTGGCGAATCGATGGGCGGGATGCGCTACCTCACGGGATATCCGGATCGTGCACCGGTGCGGGTCGGCATTTCCATTGGCGATTCGCTGGCCGCGATGTACGGCGCGATGGGGGCGCTGATGGCGCTGCATCATCGCCACAAAACCGGCAAGGGTCAGGTGGTCGATGTGGCGCTATATGAGGCTGTGTTCTCGATGATGGAGTCGATGCTGCCGGAATTTGGCATGTCGGGCTTCGTGCGCGAACGCACCGGCGCATCGTTGCCGGGCATCGTGCCATCCAATACTTATTTGTGCGGCGACGGCCAGTATGTGGTGATCGGTGCGAACGGCGATTCGATTTTCAAACGCATGATGCTGGCCATTGGCAGGACCGATCTCGCCAATGATGGTGCTCTCGCCGACAACGCCGGACGTACCAAGCGTACCGAAGAGCTTGATGCAGCGATCGCGGCTTGGACTGGTGCGAATACATTGACGGATGTGCTGGCTGTGCTGGACAAAGCAGATGTCCCTTCGGGGAAAATTTATTCCATCGCCGATATCGTGTCAGACATGCAGTATCAGGCGCGCGGCATGATCGAGAAACACGAACTCGGTGATAATAAGGAAGTGTGGCTACCGGGCATTGTGCCGAAGCTTTCCGAGACACCGGGCGTGACGAAGTGGATTGGGCCGACGTTGGGGGCGCATACGGCGGAGGTATTGGCCTCGATTGGTTATGACGTTACGGCGCAGAGTGAATTGAAGAAACGCGGCATCATTTAAACGTATGTCCTTCACTGCGCCTGCTGAAAGAAAACATGAAACAACGCATCTACATTAACGATGTCGCCGTGCGCGATGGCTTCCAGATCGAGAAGAACATCATCTCGACCGAAACCAAAATTGCGCTTATCGACGCGCTCTCGGAAACCGGCATCGCGAAAATAGAAACCACCTCGTTCGTGCATCCGAGACTGGTGCCCAACATGGCAGATGCAGTGGAAGTGCTGTCCAATATCAAGCGCGCTGCCAACGTGACCTACAGCGTGCTGGTGCCGAACCTGAAGGGCATGGAACGCGCCATTGCCACCCACAATGCGCAAGGCAAGATCGACGAGATCAATGTGGTGATGTCGGCATCGGAAACGCACAACCGAGCAAACGTAAATCGCAGCTGCGATGAATCGTTTACCGACTTCGCGATCATGGTGAAGATGGCTAACGCTGCGGGCATTCGCATCAACGGGACGGTTTCAACTTCGTTCGGCTGCCCGTTTGAAGGCTATGTGCCCCAAGAGCGCGTACTCGGCTTTGCCAGGCGCTATGCCGATCTCGGTTTTAATGGCGTCACGTTGGCTGACACCACCGGCATGGCGAACCCGGCACAGGTGGAGCGTTTGTCGACTGCTGCTGTGAAGCAACATCCAAACATCGAACTCACGCTGCATTTTCATAATACCCGTGGCATGGGATTGGCTAATGTCGTTGCAGGCATCAGGGCCGGTATCGTGCATTACGACGGTTCACTCGCAGGCTTGGGTGGCTGTCCGTTTGCGCCGGGGGCCACCGGCAACATCTGTACCGAAGACATGGTGAACATGCTCGAAGACATGGGCTTCGATAGCGGCGTTGATCTGGATAGATTATTGGCCGCCGCCGTAAAAATGCCTGCCATCGTTGGCCATGACGTGACCGGGCAGGTCATGCGTGCCGGTAAAACCATGCATCTCCATGCGGTACCCGACAAGCTCTACACTCAGTGAATACTTCAATGAAATGCATGAAAAAAATCTTACTTGCGGCTGCCATGTTATGCGCGGCTAATGCGGTTGCGGGCGATTTGAGCCAGCTTGGGTCGCTGACCCAAAACCAGTTCCTTAAACTTTCCACCGACCTTGGCGCGGCTGCTGCGTACAAGGGAATCACACCCGCGACCCCGCTGGGTGTGGCCGGGTTCGATATCGGCGTTGAGGTCACGCAGACAAAATTGGAAAACAGTGCAATTTTCCGTCTGGCTGGTACTGACGTTAGCAATTTGGCGATACCAAAAATACACGTCACCAAAGGCTTGCCATTTGGGTTTGATATCGGCGCGTTCGTCAGCCGCGTTTCCGGCGTGGATGGTTCGCTGATCGGGGCCGAAGCTCGTTATGCAATTCTTGACGACGGTCTGGCGTCCCCGGCGATTGGCGTGCGACTATCGGGCAGTAAACTCACTGGCGTCAGTAGTGTCAGTCTTTCTACGATTGCGGTTGACGCGATGCTGTCAAAGAAACTCACCGTGATCACGCCATATATTGGTGCAGGGTCGGTCCGCGTCACGAGTCGCGCCGATGTTGCCGGTTTGCGTGAAGAAAGTTTTAATAAATCGCGTGTGTTCGTTGGGATGAACTTAAATTTTCTGGCGGCAAATTTTGCGTTGGAAGCAGAAAAAATGGGCGACAACACCAGCTTGTCTGCCAAGATGGGCGTGAGGTTTTAGGTTTCAGGTTTTAAACAATAAAATTTTTGCAAACGAGGAGAGAGAAAAATGATCAGGAAAATATTCGGCGCAACGATTGTGCTGCTGGCGGCGTTTGCGTTGTTGGCGGTTAATGTTGCTCATGCTCAAGCGCTTGAAAAGAAAAAAATCACCATCGCTGTCGGCGGTAAAGGCTTGTTTTATTACCTGCCGCTGACGATTGCCGAGCGTCAGGGATACTTCAAAGACGAAGGGTTGGAGGTCGAAATTCCTGATTTTGCGGGCGGTGCCAAAGCGTTACAGGCGTTGGTTGGCGGCTCGGCTGACATGGTGTCAGGCGCGTTCGAGCACACCATCAATATGCAGGCCAAAAAACAGCCGATCACGGCCGTGGTATTGCAGGCCGGCTATTCCTCCATCGTGTTGGTGTTGCCAAAAGACAAAGCTGCGAAATATAAATCGCCCAAAGATCTGAAGGGCTTAAAGATCGGCGTGACGGCGCCCGGCTCGTCAACCAATATGTTTGTCAATAATCTGCTGGCCAAGGATGGCTTGAAGCCAACTGACGTCGCCATCGTCGGCACGGGTGCTGGTTCGGGCGCGGTGGCGGCGATGGAGAAAGGCGAGATCGATGGCATGTCCAATCTAGACCCAGTCATCAGTCAGTTGGAGGCCACTGGAAAATACGTCGCCGTCGCCGACAGCCGTACCGAAAAAGGCATGAAAGATTTGTACGGCGGTGATTATCTGGCGTCTTGCATTTACGTCAATTCCGACTTCACCAAGAAAAACCCCAACACCACTCAGGCGGTCGTCAATGCGATGGTGCGCGCATTGCGCTGGCTGGCCAAAGCGACGCCCGAGCAGGTCATGGCCATCGTGCCGGAATCGTACATGGGCGGCAACCGCGGGCAGTACAAGGCGGCGTTGCTCAAGAACATGATCGGCTATTCCACCGATGGCCAGATGAGCATGAAGGCCGCACAAAACGTTTACAAAGTACTGAAACAGTTTGAGCCTTCCGTGATTGCCGCTGGCGACTCAATTAACCTCGCCGCGACATACGACAACCAGTTCGCGGTAAAAGCCGGCGCGAAATACAAATGAGACAAATGAGACAAATGAGTTTTTTGCCTCTGTGGTGATGGGGGGTTGCATGACAACAGCGCTCTCTCTCAACAACATCACAGTTACCTTTACCGGTAAGTCGGGCGGGGCTGGCTATACGGCGGTAAAAGAGACGACCCTCAATATCGAAGACGGCGAATTCGTTTCCGTTGTCGGCCCAACCGGTTGTGGCAAATCCACCTTGCTCAATATCGGCGCGGGATTGTTGAAAGCATCAAGCGGTGAAGTGAAAGTGTTTGGCGAGCCGCTGGTTGGATTGAACGCAAAAGCGGGCTATATGTTCCAGTCCGAGTCGCTGATGCCATGGCGCTCAGCAATCGACAATGTCACCGCAGGCTTGCAGTTTCGCGGTATGGATGTGGCGAGTGCGCGCGCGAAGGGTGAGGCCTGGCTGGAACGCGTCGGCCTCAATGGTTTCGGCAATCGTTACCCGCACGAAATGTCGGGCGGCATGAGAAAACGCTGCGCTCTCGCACAAATGCTGATCCTTGACCCGAAGATCATGTTGATGGATGAGCCCTTCTCCGCGCTCGATATTCAGACGCGTCAGTTGATGGAAAACGAATTACTGCAGCTATGGGAGGAGGATAAGAAATCGGTCGTTTTTATTACCCACGATCTGGAAGAGGCGATTTCACTTTCGGACCGTGTGATCGTGCTTGCCGCCGGTCCTGCAACGCATCCGATTGGTGAATTTGTGATTGATCTGCCGCGCCCGCGCGATGTGGCCGAGATTCGGATGACGCCACGGTTTCTAGAGCTGCATGCGCAGATTTGGCATGCGATGAAAGAGGAAGTACTGAAGGGGTACGCGCAGACGAAGAACAAGGTCGTCGCGTGAAAAAAATCCCCATCTGGTTTTGGCAAATCGCCTTGCTGGTTTCAATTTTTGTGATCTGGCACATCTCCACCGCACCCGGCCTGATTCCGCCTATTTTTTTTGATAACGAACACCGCGCTGCATTTTTCTTCGGCGAACCAACAAAAATCTTCCACGCGATCTGGGTGTGGTTTACCAGCGGCGAAATTTATCCGCATCTGTGGGTGACATTGCAGGAAACTGCACTCGCGTTTGTGATTGGCACCATGCTCGGACTCGGTGTCGGCTTGTGGCTGGGCTTGACACCGCTCGCCTCCGCCATTCTTGACCCCTACATCAAGGCGATGAACGCGATGCCGCGCGTGATCCTGGCACCCATCTTCATGGTCTGGTTCGGACTTGGCATCTGGTCCAAAGTGGCGCTGGGCGTGACGCTGGTGTTCTTCATCGTGTTTTTCAATGTCTATCAAGGCGTGAAAGAAGTCTCGCCGGTGGTCCTGAACAATGCACGCATGCTCGGGGCTAATGCTTCGCAATTGCTGCGCTATGTGTACCTGCCATCGGCCACGTCCTGGGTTTTCTCCAGCCTGCATACATCGGTGGGCATGGCCTTTGTCGGTGCTGTCGTTGGCGAGTATCTGGGCAGCGCCAAGGGCGTAGGCTATCTGATCCATCAGGCCGAGGGCTCGTTCGATATCAACACCGTGTTCGCAGGCATTCTGGTGTTGACGGTATTTGCGTTGCTGCTCGATTTCGCGGTGACGTTCGCAGAGAATAAACTGCTGAAATGGCGACCACAGCAGGCGGAGACGGAGACGACCTGAGCAGGGCTAGCGACGACGCGTACCGCTATTTTTCGGCGACAGCGATTTCTGCGAGCTCACCGATCACGAAATACATATCAATTGCTCCCTTGCCCTTGGCATCGATCTTGCCACGATACTCTGCGGCAAATTCGTGTTGGACGAGGTCGTAGGTGTAGGCGGAAATGTTGACTCGGCCTACTTCGCCGGCAGTTTCCAGTCGCGATGCCAGGTTCACCGTATCGCCCCAGATATCGAAGGCGTACTTGCGCTTGCCCACCACACCGGCCACCACTGCGCCCGAGTGCACACCAATACGTACCGCCCATTTGAAGGCCGATGTTTTGTTGCGCTCTTCGATGTAACTCACCATCTGCAACCCAGCGCGGACGCAACGCTGGGCATGATCGACGCAGGGTTTGGGCAAACCCGCAGCGGCCATGTAGGCGTCACCAATGGTCTTGATCTTTTCAACACCACAGCGGTCAGTGATGTCGTCAAACGCGGCAAAAAGCTCGTTTAGCTCTGCGACCATACGGTCGGCAGGAATCGAAGCCACTGCCTGCGTAAAGCCACAGAGGTCGGAGAACAGGATGGTCGACGATTCGTGTCTGGCAGGCCGCGACTCGCCGGTTCTGCTGAGTTCTTCGGCGATATCTGCCGGCAGAATACTGTGCAGCAGATCCCTGGTGCGGGCCTGCTCCTGCTTCAACTGGACGGTGCGCTCTTCGACCTTCTTTTCCAGATCAGCATACGATTCCCGCAGGCGGCTGCCCATGTTGTTGAACTGGTCGGCTAGGACCTCGAGCTCGTCGCCGGTTTTCACGTCGATGCGCCGATCAAAATTTCCGTCGCCGATTTGTCTGGCACCGTCTTCAAGCACCCGCAACGGCCGTACCAGCGCCTTGGCAAGTAGAAAGCTGGCGATGATCGAGACAACGAGACCGGCGACCAGAATCGCCAGGGAGCGAACCGCCACTGGAATAATCGCTTCCAGCGCCTCGCTACGTGGCGTATCAACGAATACCGTCCAGTTCAAAAATCCGATCTGTTCATGCGCCGTGATGACCTCGCGCCCATCCTGATCGATGCCACGTGATTGTTGCTGTCCGGCGCGCGCAGCGGCCACTTGCGTTAGCGCGCCGAGATTGGTTTTTTTCAGCACAAGAGAAATGTCCGGGTGGGCGATCAGCGTCCCGACCGAATCCACCACATAGGTCACGCCGGCTTTGCCCACCTTGATTTTGGAAACCACGTTCCAGACGAATTTGAGATTCACTTCTGCCAACACCGCGCCGCCACCGAGCGCCGGACGTACCACCGTCATGTACGGCTCCGTACCCTTGAGGAAGTAGACGGCGCCGAACTGGGGTTTGCCCTTGCCAGCGGCCCGCAACAACGGGTTGCCGGACACATCGGTATCGGAATTGCAGGAGTCCATGGCCAATCGCGACATCCGACACTTTTCCCGGGCAGCAGCGTCCACCCACGCAGCCTCCGTAATGGCGGGGACTTGCCGCATCAGTTTTATCAAGGTAATGCGACGCTGTTCCAGCTCGTTGCCGCCATCGAAGCTGACCGGCAACGCGGCCCAGCCCATTTGATGTTCGATGTCGAGGACAAACTGCTCGATGCGAATCGCCGCTGCCTTGGCTTTCTCTTCCTGCAACTCCGCAAGCTGGGCCTCGGTCTCGCGCACGGAAAAGTACGCACTGATGCCGCCGGAAAGCAGCAGCAAGCCGGCTACGAGTGAGACGATAAGCGTGGCGTACTTCGGAAACAGTCGCCAACGGCGCAGGGCCGGGCGGTGCGAAGATTCGTTCATTCGCCAAGTCTAAGCGATGATTACAAGTTATCTTCCCCCGCCATGACAATTTGGCTACAATCGGGCGGTTCTGGTCAATTCGGAAATTCCGCAGCGCACCGTGGAAATAACGCGATTTTCAGGAAGGGATTGCCTCGATGCAGCGCCACGACGTTTTCTGCTCGTTCATTATGGCCATTACCCTGAGCTTGCTTGGCGTGACCTCGCTTCAAGCCACTGAAAACGGCGGCACCAACAAGATACCCGGTGTCGATACCGTTGCTGCGGGACTGATGCCGCCGGATGGTTTGCGCATGACGACCTTTCTGGGCTATTACACAGCCAGCGAGAACCGCGATGGTAATGGCGGCAAGCCGTCGAATATCTCGGGCTTTCATTTCACTGCAGAGGCGCTCACGGTGCGATTGCAGTACGTCTGGCCAGGTGTCAATTGGCTGGGGGCGAATGTGGAGACGCGTATTGGCCAAGCCTTGTACACCGACATCAAGTTTCGCGCTGATATTCAAACGCCTGTCGGTACTATTCGCCGCCGCGGATCGGACAGCGGCCCAATTCCAGGGGGAATACTGGGTCCTGTGATGCTCGGCTGGCATGGCCAAACGCTGCACCAGACCTTAGGACCACTGTTGTTCTATCCCACGCGCGGGTTCGACAAGACCAAAGTGAGCAACATTGCGTCAGGCTATCGTTCGATCGCGCCGTACTATGGCGTCACTTGGATACCCAACGACAAATGGGAAGTCAGCGCCGCAACGTCATACCTGTTCAACCAGACTAATCGCGAAACCAACTACCAGTCCGGCCGCGAATTGAACATCGACTTTGGCGCAGACTACGTGGTGCGGCCCTCCCTACGATTCGGTGTCAGTGGGTACGTTTACAAGCAACTGACTGATGACCGCCTCAACGGCATCGCGGTCGCCGGGGGCAATCGCGGGCAGGCGCTGGCGATCGGCCCGTCGCTGCGCTATCGCGTCACAAAGGATTTCGGCATCACGTTCAAGTGGCAAACGGAATTCAAGGTCGAGAATCGTGCGATCGGCAACCGTTTCTACTTGCAGTTCCTGACCGTATTGTGACGATGACCCACGCTGCACTGCTGCGAAACGCTGCCCACGCCGTCTGTGTTCGTGGGTTGCGGCTTGTTGTTGTCACGTTCGTTTGCGTAATCGCGCCAGTACACGCACAACCGGCATCAGGTATGCACCGGCTGGGTTTTATCAATGTCGGCCCAGCCGGCCCCAACACGGCCAACCTCGCCGCGCTCAAAGCGGGACTGGCTGAACTCGGTTATGTTGAGGGCAAGAATCTCGAGCTGATCGTGCGCTGGGCCGAGAACCGTCCGGAACGCCTGCCAGCTCTGGTCGCCGAAATCATGGCCACCAAACCCAAGCTCATCCTGAGCACCGGCGGCACCGTTACCACCAAAGCGGTGGTTGCAGGCGCGCCGAATTTTCCGGTGGTATTTATTTCCGGCAACCCGCTACGCGAGCAACTGGTATCTAATCTCGCGCGCCCGGGAGGGCAACTGACCGGTATTGCCGTGCTGGCGAGCCAGCTCGAATCCAAACGGCTCGAACTGTTGAAACAACTGGTACCGAAGGTCAAACGTGTCGGGATGATCTGGAACCCGGACGGCATCGGCATGCAGGACTATAGCAAGGATGTTGAGCTGGCCGCGAAGCGGCTCAATCTGGATATGGTCGATGTGAGGGCGCGTACCGTGGCCGAACTAGATCAGGCGCTCGCCGATGTGGCAAAGGCACGCGTGGATGCGCTCTTCGTTCTTTCCGATCCGGTTCTGGGCTTTGAGCGCAAGCGTATTATCGATTTCGCAATTGCGCAAAAGCTGCCGGGTATTTATTTTTGGCGTGAGTTTGCCGAAATCGGCGGGCTGGCCAGTTACGGCGCGAATTTGCCCGACGTTTACCGTCGGCTCGGTTTCTACACCGACAAGATTCTGAAGGGCGCCAAGCCAGGCGATCTGCCGATCGAACAGCCGACCCAGTTCGCGTTTGTCATCAACAGCACGACAGCGGCATCTCTAAAAATTCAGATTTCGCCAGAACTGATGTTGCGCGCCGATGAGGTGATCCAATGATCCGTTGTTCTATGGCGAGGCGCGGATGGTGGGCGTTACTGGTCATTGCGTGCGGTTGGGCGGGCCTCGCGGCGGCGCAAACCTCGTATCGCATCGTTTGGCTGGTCTCGGTCCCTTCGACGCAGACCACGATGAAGACCGCGATCGCCAGCTTCCAGGCTGAACTTCGCATGCTCGGCTATGTGGAAGGCAAGAATCTGGCAGTCGTCTACAAGTTCGCCGACGCCAGCATCGCTGCGCTGCCCGCTTTGGCGCGGGAGGTGGTGAACTCGAAGCCGGACCTCATTCTGACCGACAGTTCGTACTCCACGGACATCGCGCGAAAGGCCACAACGAGCATTCCGATCCTGATGGCCGTGAGCGCCTCGCCGGTCGAGCAAGGATTAGTGGCGAGCCTGGCCAAGCCGGGTGGAAACATCACGGGCATGACCATGATGTCGCCTGAAGTCGCGGAAAAGCGGCTGGAGCTGCTCCGGCTCGCGACACCTCACGTCAAACGCGTGGCGGTGCTGGCACCCCCTGCCAGCCTGTCTACGCAATTGCCTTGGCAGCAAATCGAATTGGCCGCGAAGCGAATGGGCTTATCGCTGATACCACTGGAAACCGCCACGCGTGATGTGGACTTCGTACGCTTGATCGATCAAGCTGTGGCACAGAAGGCCGATGCCTTGTTGGTCACGCCCTATCCGCTATTCGCGCAGCACGCTGCTCAGATCGCTGCCCTCGCGCTCAAGCGGCGTCTGCCGACGATGTTCTTCGACACCGATGCGGTGCGGGAGGGGGCGCTGATGTCGTATGGTGCGAATATCGGCGATCTGTTTCGCCGCTTGGCGCCTGTCGCGGACAAAGTGCTGAAGGGTGCCAAGCCGGGCGACATCCCGATCGAGCAGCCGACGAAGTTCGACCTTGTAATCAACGCGGCCACTGCGCGCCAGTTGGGCATCAAGATTTCGCCGGAACTTTTGCTGCGCGCGGACGAAGTGATCAAATAGCCGTCGGCAGTCGTCCGAGGCGCAGGCGTGATGTCGAATGCTTGAGCGTAAGGCATTGTGAAAATGGCGACTCCCGCTTTCGCTGAATAGGCGAGCTTGACACTAGCGCCTGCAAAATGCTCGCTGCGGCCGATTAAACGTAAGCACAGAGCAAGGACCATCGCGTCGTCTTGCTCCCCTCGACAGTGAGATTGTGCGCGCCCAATTAGGCGTGCATGCATTTCTGGAATGCCGGAATTTGGAGTTTTTTATTTAATCGCCAGGTCAATAGAAGTGACCATACACGTAGACGTAGAGCGCCATTTGACGGGCATTTGCGCGGAGAAATGCCCTGAAAAGCGCGCCGGTGCTAGAGCTGGCAATTATTTAATGACGATCAAGCGGCTCAATCCGGCGCGACACTTTGTTCACCACCCGACCGTCGTCTCCGACCATCACACTGAAATCCACCCAATATCCCCACGTATCGCGATAGCGGTAAGCCAACGCGGTTGATTTCAGGTTGTCAAAACGGATCCGCTGATAAGGCATTCCCAGCAAGGTGACAATTTCCTGCTCGCCTTGCCCAATAGCCACCCGCGCAATGATGTCGTCATTAAGGTCCGGGCGATACAATCCCGTGCCGATCTGTGCGCACGCCGCAATGCTTAAAACCAGTGGGATCACGGCCAGCCTGAGGAATTTTTGCCACATGTCGGTACTCCGGTGCGTGCAGCGTTGATTTGGTAAGATGTTTCAAACATTAATTTAGTTCAGGGCCACGCAAGTTATGGAATTTTTTACTTTCGAGTGGATATCCAATCCACAAATCTGGTTGTCGCTACTGACGCTAACCGCGCTGGAAATCGTGCTTGGCATCGACAATATCGTCTTTATCGCCATTCTCACCAACCGTCTGCCGCCGGAACAGCGCCCGCTGGGTCGCAAGATCGGCCTCAC
>JAYURJ010000082.1:0-5055 GCA_043756275.1 Betaproteobacteria bacterium
ACGAGAAGGCGCTGCTCTCCTTCGACCGGGAACGGGGTGGTCGCGCACGGCTTGGGTTTGCGACTAATCAGCCGCGTACTATTGGGGTGACGCTTCGGAAAACGTTTTAAGCCGGTATTGCTCAATGACGCCGCGGGTTTTGGCCCGCGGCGTTTTTTTTGTGCGCCCGGCGCGGGCTAAATCTATACGTGGAAGTCGCGAAGAAATGCGAGCCTGCCCCATTGATTGGCACGCAGAGTAAAAACACCAGCATTGGCGAGCCTTTCAGGCCAAAACACCTGGACGCGAATAATTTCAGAGTGGTTGACACTTCGTAGAACCCAATACTCGAAGAAGGTACTCGAAGGGGAGGAGGTTGGGGAATAAGAAGCGGAGGTGTGTGTCTTCAGATTCCAGTTTATTGAACGAGGAGAGGTAGTTAGGACTGCCTGAAGTTCATTAAGCCATTGAAGATAAAGTGAAATTCTCGAAGTGCGCGATCGTAAAACAACCAAGTATTTTACTGAATTCACGACCCTATCCGAACCTGTTTTTTCGCATATTATGTTTGCATGCGCAACCCAATTAACTTCGACTGGATCAAGCCACTCGCCAAGAACATGGATGCGAAAACATCCCTTGGCGCCGTGCTTGTGGGCGGAATAGTGATGGTCGGTCTGTTTGGCGGGTCTGGGGGTCTATTGTTGGGCACGTTCCTGGTGACACCACTGACCATAATTGCCGTAGGTATTTTTCAAGAGAAGACCGATCCCAAGATCGAGAAGAAATCCTCTCGGGTGGCCCGCCGTGCCAAACCTAAGCTCCTACCAGATAAGGAGGGGCCAACGTTGACAAAATGAGGTCGAATCGCGCTAACGGCTGTGTAGCTAACAGGTTGAATGAGTTACACAAAACGGGAGTTTGGCCGCCCAATATACAGGCACTACTTTGTAATCAGGTACGTAGGACTGCAGCAGAAAAAAGCGGGGGTCACAGCAGAAAAAAGCGGGGGTCAGGTCTCAATACTGTTCGTTTAGCAAAAATAACCCGTTCGCCCTGAGCCAGTCGAAGGGTTTCGTCCATAAGACCCTTCGACAGGCTCTGGGCGAACGGGGACTAAACGAACAGTATTGGGTCAGGTCTTTCATTATCACTTTTCGAACGAATTAAAAGCGCCGCGCCCGATATTTCCAAACACCTACGCCGCCAACCGCTCAATCTGATCCAGGTCCGCGCCAATTTGCTTGCGCGATTCCTCAAGATCGTAGTCTGCTTGCAGTCCCAGCCAAAACCCTTCGCTGGTCCCAAACGCTTTGGCAAGACGAAGCGCCGTATCGGCCGTGATGCCGCGTTTACCCAGCACGATTTCATTGATGCGGCGTGGCGGAACGCCCGTGGCGCGGGCGAGGGCGTTTTGACTGATTTCCATAGGCAGCAGGAACTCTTCGAGGAGCACTTCGCCGGGATGAATATTGGGCAGAGTTTTTGTCTTCATTTGAAACCTCAGTGGTAGTCCACTATCTGTACATCAGAAACGCCGGCGTCGCTCCATCGAAAGCAAATCCGCCATTGATCGTTTACGCGAATGCTGTGTTGGCCTTTCATGTCACCCTTCAATGCTTCCAGCCGATTGGCGGGCGGAATGCGCAGGTCGTCGAGCCGTCTTGCGTTATTGATCATACGAAGCTTTCGCCGCGCGGATGATTGGATCGCAATCGGCAGGCGGCGCGACACTTCGCCATTCCAAATACGCTCTGCTTCCTTGTCGACAAAGCTCAGGATCATGGTTGATTGTAACGGCAAGCGTTATGTAACGTCAACCGTTATAGCTGGTTTGTGTGCGACCGGTTTGATGCCAAAAATGTCATGCGGCGAGACGTGCGATGCAGCTGCGCTGCGCACCAAAATGCAGGCAGGCGCGAACGTCTTCTGGTTCGAGATCGGGGAAATCCGCAAGAGTCGTTTGTTCAGTGACGCCCTGCGCCAGCATTTCGAGAATGTCGGCAACGCGGATACGCATCCCACGTACACAGGGGCGACCGCCGCACTGATTGGCGTTGAAGGTGATGCGTTCATCACGTGTCATTTTTGCACGCTCTGATAAAAGCTATTAGTGAACAAAGCATATCATTTTTGCAATCCGTCACGGTTGCATCGGGGGGGATCACAACTTGTGAACCTCAAGTGCACACCACCACTTAGATTTGTTTTGGCAGCACGGCCTGCATAACACTAAGGAAACTCTGATTAAGTCCTTCGACAGGCTCAGGACGAACGGACACTTATTGATTCCGCTCGTGGTGAGCTTGTCGAATCACACTCAAAATAGACTTAATCAGAGGTTCCCTAAATGATGGCGTGCTCAACTTAGCCCAATAAAATCACAATCGCCACAACGTAAATCCTTTGGCGGCTACGGTCGTGCGATCAAGTGCCGACTTGACATCAATCACGCAGCCGTTCGGCACCGCTTTTGACAGCAGGTTATCGAGCGGCATCGCCAGATATTCCTTGTGTGCGACCGCGAGTACGAGCGCATCTGCGGCTGGCATCTTGTCCCATGCGGTCAGCGCAATGCCGTATTCATGTTCAGCTTCTGCGGATTCACCATGCGGGTCGTGCACGTGCACGGTCATGCCATATTCTTTCAATTCTCGAATGATGTCGACGACCTTACTGTTACGAAGATCCGGACAATTTTCCTTGAATGTCAGACCCAGCACATTCACCACGCCGCCATTCAGATTGCCGCGCGTCTTGATGAGGGTTTTCACGGTTTGCTTGGCGACGTATGCACCCATGCTGTCGTTGATGCGGCGTCCCGCGAGGATGACTTCCGGGTGATGGCCGAATTTTTCCGCCTGATAGGTGAGGTAGTAGGGATCAACGCCGATACAGTGTCCGCCAACCAAACCGGGCCTGAACTTCAAAAAATTCCATTTGGTTCCTGCCGCTTCGAGCACCTCAGCCGTATCCAATCCCATGCGATTAAAAATAATCGCCAGCTCATTCATGAAGGCGATATTCAAATCGCGCTGCGAGTTTTCAATCACCTTTGCCGCTTCCGCCACACGGATGCTTGAGGCCTGAAAAATTCCCGCTTTCACGACGGTGCCATACGCTTCGGCAAGTTTAGCCAACGTTTCCGGCGTATCACCTGAAACGATTTTGACGATACGGGTGAGGGTGTGTTCTTTGTCGCCCGGATTGATCCGCTCCGGTGAATAGCCGACGAAAAATCCTTCTTTCCACTTCAACCCCGACGCGCTTTCGAGTTCCGGGATACAGACTTCTTCGGTGGCGCCCGGATAGACGGTGGATTCATAAACCACGATGGCGCCGCGTTTTAAATGCGGGCCGATGGCGCGACTGGCACTGAGCAAAGGCCCGAAATCCGGCAGGCGGGCATCATTCACCGGTGTTGGCACGGCAACAATGACAATATCGGCTGCCGCAAGCGCGGCTTTGTCGTTCGTTACCTCTAGCCGGGTGGACGCACGAAGATCCTCGGTGGAGACCTCACCGGTCGGGTCGATGTGTTTGCGATAGGCGGCAATCTTCTCAGCCGAAATATCAAAACCGATCGTGCGTAGATGTTTGCCAAACTCAACCGCGAGTGGCAAGCCCACATAACCCAACCCGACAACGGCAATAATTTGCTCAGACAAAGTTTTCTCCCTGATTCTGTCCCGCATGCTTAGTGCTTAGGAAGCTCTGATTAAGTCTATTTTGAGTGTGGTTCGACAAGCTCACCACGAACGGAATCAATAACTTACCGTTCGTCCTGAGCCTGTCGAAGGACTTGATCAGAGGTTCCTCAGGCTTGTAGTCTGCAATTAGGCTTTGTAATAAGTGCGATACCATTCCACGAACCGTGCGATGCCGTCTTCCACTTTGGTCTGTGGCCGAAAATCGACCCACTCCTGCAAGCGCGTCACGTCGGCATTTGTCGCCGCAACATCGCCGGGCTGCATCGGCAACATATTCATTTTGGCTTTTTTACCCAGACAATCTTCCAGCGCCTGAATATAGCGCATCAACTCTACCGGGCTGTTATTGCCGATATTAAAGACCCGATACTGCGCCTTGCTGGTGGCAGGGTTTGGAGCCGCGCCGGACCATGTTGGATCCGCAGCGGCCGGCCGATCAATCACCCGCATCACGCCCTCAACGATGTCTTCTACATAGGTGAAATCACGCACCATCTTGCCGTGATTGAACACGTTGATCGGCTCATCGGCAAGAATTGCTTTGGTGAACAAAAACAGCGCCATATCCGGGCGACCCCACGGCCCATACACCGTAAAAAAACGTAACCCTGTGCATGGCAAACCGAACAAGTGCGCATAACTGTGCGCCATGAGTTCATTGGCTTTTTTCGTCGCCGCATAGAGCGACACCGGATGGTCAACGTTATCACTTTCGGCGAGCGGCAGCCGCTCATTCAAACCGTACACGGAGCTGGAAGAGGCAAACACCAAGTGGCTAACTTTTGAATGGCGGGCACCCTCAAGAACGTTGGTAAAACCAACCACATTGGCATCGATATAGGCTTGCGGATTGGTGAGTGAATAACGGACGCCAGCTTGCGCGGCCAGATGCATGACGGCATCAAAACGCTCGCTTTTAAATAATGCCTCCATCCCCGCGCGATCACAAATATCGAGTTGCTGAAAACTGAAGCCGCTCTGCGGTTGCAGCCGCGCCAGCCGCGCCACTTTCAGCGTGGGATCGTAGTAGTCGTTCAGATTGTCGATACCCACCACCGAGTCGCCGCGCGCCAGCAGCTTATGGGCGAGGGTGGAGCCGATAAAGCCGGCCGCGCCGGTGACAAGGATTCGTTTCATGTTTGATTTTTGTTTGATTCAACCCTGAATGACATATTTTGACAGAGTGGATTGCGGAAAACCATCGGCGGTTAATTTGCCGCGAAGTTAAACTTCAACGCGCGCTGCAATGTGGCCGCATAATCGCAAAAGTTTTTAATCACGGGAGAGCAATATGTCAGGCGGTCAATTTCACGTACACGGTCCACACGATCATGCGCTCGAAGCAGGTGCGCACGGCGAAGGCGAC
>JAYURJ010000083.1:0-5018 GCA_043756275.1 Betaproteobacteria bacterium
CCCACTTGCCGATGTTGGGCGTAGCCACACAAGCAATTTTGCGAACCATCCAGCACTTTCTTCGGCGGGCCACGCAGTGTCGGTGACGAGCGAATGCAACAGCCCAGCTTGCTCAAGCTGGCACGCGTAAACGTAATTCCGCCTTGCCCCCATCTGGACCATCATGACGCAGCGGTCGGTCAATTATTGCTGCCCGGTATTCGCAAGCGTTGTCGATTGCGAAGCGTTCGTCTTAACCGCGATCCCAAGCTCGTAATATTGATCGAGTTTCTGACCAACGCGCGCGAAATAAGATGGCTGCTCAGCTGAAAATTGCTTGTTGAAAAATTCACTATCCAAGAAATTGGGATGAACGTCGCCCCACATCGCTTGCCAAGAACTAGGACTGAACTTCCGATACGCCATGTTCCCATTGGGAACGAACGCGACAAACACACCGCCAGGCTTTAGGCACCGGCGCGCAAGTTCAATCGATTTCCCCGGCGCTGGAACATGTTCAAGAACATGCGCTGAAAAGAAACAATCGAAGCTTTGGTAAAGCGGGTGGCCTTCGACGATCAAATCGGGATCGTCGATCAACCTCACGCCGAGCCGCTCCACGCCAAATGCGCGCCGTTCTTGCGCGATATCATAGGATAAAACGTCATACCCCGCCTGACGCAATTGATAGCTGCCATAACCCCATGAACAGCCGAAATCGAGGACGCGGTTTCCCTCACCAACGCCCAGGTCTTTAAGCGTCTTGATGTAAGAATCGTAATCATTCCAGTCGCAGTTAAAGCCCACTGCTAGCATCTGGGTCAGCGTCTCTTCGTCAGGTATGCGCGTGGTTTGGCCTTCGTGATAATCAAGATTATAGAAAGTTTCATTCATCTTTACATTGTCTGCTGGCAGTCGAAACATCAACCGACAGTCAGAACAGCGCTTTAGACCCGTAAAAAAATATTTACGGTCAATAATTACCCCAGAAGTTGATCCACAATTTGGGCATATTTTTGATCTCTTGTCAAAATAAGAGACCAAACTTCTCAAAAAATACCGTGACTTACTCATTATTCTATCTGCACCAATTTGAGTGAAGGACGAGGAGGAAAAAACTATTGCTCGTTAGCAATTCGATCATTTTTCTGCAACCTCGGAAAGGCGTCGAAGGTTGATCGCAGGCTCACGAGGCCCGGAATTAAGATTGCGATCAAATAGCCTAAAGCGGTGCCATAAATGGCGCCAGCACTCCCAATCAGCGGCAGCAATAAGAGAGATACTGGTAGATTCACTGCGAACATCGCGATTTGCAAGATGATGACACGCCGGTGCAGTCCAAGCGCGAGGAAGAATGCGATGATCGCGTTTGAGACACAAGCCACGACGCAATAGATCGCCATACCTAAAACCAGTGTCGGTTCTGCGCGCACCACTTTCCCGACCCAAAGCTCCAATATCTCAGAACAGAATATCGCTAAAAATGCCGCACATAAAAATGCAAATGCAGTGATAACGCCGAGCGACTGGATAAAGTGTTTCTTTATCCAATCTCCGTCACCGCGGCCTAAGGCTTCGCCATATGCAGGCCACTGCGCGGCGACGAGCAACCCGACGAAAATCTGTGGTTGACTGAATAATCGCTGGACGACTGAGTAAGGTGCTACTTCGGATATGCCGAGAACGTTCGCGATGAGAATTTGGTCAGATTGGACTGCCAAAACTTGACATAGGCCAGACAAAGTGAAAACTCCGCCTGCGATTAACAACATTTTTGACGTTGCCCAATCGACGTCGTTGCGTGTCGGTGCAGGTGCGCGTTTATCGAAGCGAAGGAATAAGGCGGCGCTGATCGCCTTAGGAATCGCGGGCAATAGACACCAAAGGGCTGCGCATGTGATGATATTTGCCCCCATCGATGCGGCGATGAGAAGCGATATCGTAGCGAGCAACGCACCCGACAAATCCCACATGTTAACCGCAACACCTTGCAACATGCCAAGGCGTGCATGCCGGACAGCTGCCAAAGGAAATTGGATCGCTATGCCTGCACCGGTTAGGAACACCACCCAACTCGCCTCACGCGCGAGAGCTATCTTTGCAACGCTAAACAGCCGCATCCAGTCGATCAGCTGCGTTGCCACAAACAGGCCGATTATCAGCGCGAAGGCTGCAATGAATGACATCAGCAAGGTCGAACTGAACAAGCGCTGCATCGCATTGCCGTCAGATTGGCCATATGCTCGTGAAAAGTAAGACAGCATTGAATTAACAACGCCGAAATCGGCAAGTGTGAACAAACTTCCCAGCGATAATGCGATGACCCAAATGCCGTATCGTTCAACACCGAATTCGTGCAGAATAATGGGGATCATCACAAAGGTTGAGATGATCGAAAACCCGCGCGCCAAGAGTGAAGACGCGATGTTGCGGAAAACAATTGCGCTGCGATCATGCGCAAAAAGCAAATGAACGAAACGCGATTTGCCGCTTGAGATTTTATTCATCGCGGATTGTGCGACGTTCATGTTAAATCAAAATTGCTCACGGGTATTTTGCTTTATAAGCTTCGATGGCGATGCAAAATGGGGGAGCGCCAAAGACGCGCATCAGCAGCTTGTCGAACAGCGGCGGCAGCGGGCGGAGTGGCAATACACATAGCCAGCCAAGACCAGGATGAGTATATTCTCCCACGCGCGCCAAAATCCATGCACTGAATTGGCTGATCGGGCCTGAGACATAGCTAATCTCCTCGATCTGCAAGCCCGCTTCATTGCATAATTCAGTGAGCATCAAGCGGTTATAACCACGGCGCACATGGCGGCCATCCTCAAAATCGGGGAAGGGCCCGTATTCCATGAAACTTTGCGGTATCGCGCGGATTGACGGCGTCGTGAGCAACAGCCTGCCGCCCGGTTTCAGGCATTTGCCCATCGCAACCATCAGCCGGCGATCATCGATAATATGTTCAATATTTTCAGTACACGTCACGATGTCAAAGGCTTCGAACAAGTGCGTTTGCTGATCAAGTTCTCTCACGTCGCAAATTTCGAACTTAGCGCGCGGCGCCTTGCAGATTTTGGCGCGTGCTTCAGCCACATCTTGATTGCGCTGATCCCAGCTGAGGCCAAGGCTATTATAGCCCAATCGCCCAAAGCCAATGGCAAACGCGCCTGAACCACAGCCAACATCAAGCAAACGTTCATCGTTGCGTGTCAGCCGGATGCGCGCGCGCAGCCAGCGCCACCGATCCCAGACGAGCGCATCACCGTGTTGCAGCGTGGCTTGAAAGCCAAAGATTTTTACCAGAAGAGAATTAAACATCGTTACCCCAACTAACCAAAACGACTAACGATTGAAGCCACTTCACGCGCAAAGCGTTCAGGCCCGAATCTTCGTGCCAAGTCGTGAGACTCGCGGCGCGCGGCGTCCCACCCACGATCATTCATTGCCGCAGCCTCAAGCAAAGCGCTTAGCAGGCTTTCATCATCAGTCGCAACAAACGACCGCGCGTTGTTTTCGCCTGCCAAATCATCGGCACTGCCGATCTTGTCGCTAAGCAACAACGCGCATCCTGAAAGTGCCGCTTCGTGAACGACGAGACCCCACGCTTCGATTAGCGACGGCAAAACAAAAACCCGCGCGTTGCGGTAAAGCGCACTCAATTCTTCGGCTTGCAAAAAATCTTGAACGATGATGCGCGAATGCTGTGGAATGTGATCGCGCAAATCGCCGCTGCCACATAGCCGCAGCTGCCAGTCGGGCCTTTGTTCAGCAAAGCGAATAAATACCCGTGCCAATCGCAAGATGTTTTTGCGCTCAACAAACTGGCCGACGAAAAGAAATTCCTTCGCGCGCGTGCTGAGCGGCGGCCCGCCGACAAATACATTAGGGTTAGCGCCGTACATGCCTTCGTAAATTTCGTCGTCGCTGAAGCCGTAGAGCTTCATCAATCGCCGCCCTTGCGCGCCGGGCACTAGCATCGCATCAAATTTTGAGCGCAAACGCGTTCGGAAGGCGAGAGTGCCCAAAACAAGTTGCCGAAAATCGCCACGCCAATTGGTGTCGCTCATCCCGATCACGCGGCCACCGTTTCGGCGCACTTTGTCGCCCAAGCTGTTGATCGCAGGATAGCCCCAGCCAGACTGGAAAAAGACTTTGGGAATGTCCAAGCCGTGGTTTGCCCAGCTTGTCGGCACATCATGATCTATCCACGTAATCGGTGAGCCAAGCGCCTCCGCCATCCCTTTCACCGGAACCGTGGGCGGCGTGCCGATTACATCGCAATCCTCGCCAAGCGTTTGGATCGCGCGTGATAGCAAGCCAGCGGCGTAAAATGGGAGGCCGCGCCAGGAAAAGGCTATTCTGCTCACGGTGCGTTTCGACTAACGCGCCATCAAGTGACGGAAATAGTCAATCGTGCTTTTCAGCCCTTCTTCCAGTTCAATACGCGGCTTCCAGCCTAATTCCTTGGTCGCGAGATCGATGATCGGCTTGCGTTGGAGCGGATCATCTTGTGGCAATGGTAAATACACAATCTTCGAGCGCGATCCTGTCAGCGCGATCACTTTTTCAGCGAGTTCAAGCATCGTGAATTCGCCAGGGTTCCCCAGATTAACGGGGCCAGTGAAGCCGTCAGGGCTGTCCATCAGCCGCAGAAAGCCCTCAATCAGATCATCGACATAGCAGAACGAGCGCGATTGCTGGCCATCGCCGTAAATCGTGATCGGTTCACCGGCGAGCGCCTGAACGATGAAGTTTGAGACCACACGGCCATCCTTGGGGTGCATCCGCGGGCCATAAGTATTAAAAATCCGCGCGACCTTTATATCAAGGCCGTATTGACGGTGATAATCGAAGAACAATGTCTCAGCGCAGCGCTTGCCCTCGTCATAACATGAGCGGATACCAATCGGGTTAACATTGCCCCAATAGCTTTCAGGCTGCGGATGGACGCTCGGATCACCGTATACTTCGCTTGTTGAGGCTTGAAATATTTTGCAATTGAGCCGCTTGGCAAGCCCGAGCATGTTAATCGC
>JAYURJ010000084.1:0-15025 GCA_043756275.1 Betaproteobacteria bacterium
GAGATCTGAAAGGTTTACGGCGAGAGCCTTGTGCCCGAGTTTTTCCGGATCAGCATCTGGGAAAAAATGTGTGCCGGAAACCAGCGTATCGGTCGAAATCGCCAGCTCGTTACCGGGCGAAACAGTAATCAGCGCGCAATCGTCACCGACACCAAGCGTCGCGTTTTTAACAGGTCGCGTGAAATATTTTGCGATTGATTCAAATTCGGGCGACATCAGTGAATTTTATCTAAAAACAAAAGAAATCGTCCGCATATTTCTTGTCCTCATGCACCATGTTCGCGCCACCTGCTCTTTCCCCCGCAGTCGCGAAGGAAGGCTGAGATGGGGGAGTCGAAACTCGTGCGTTGCACCCACGCGCTGCGCTAATGCTGAAGCTTGACGTTGCAGGTTAAGCGGCATATGCGATTGATTTATTTTGTGGGAAGGTTGAATGGTTAAAATCTAATACTTGCGCGGCGTTTGAGGCATAAAGACTTGAAGACGCTCGTGGATATTGGGTTTACAAGATAGAGAACTTCTAAAAACCTTAACACTGTCTCCCCGGCGAACAACCACAACGGTTGCGCCTGGCCGGGGCCTAAGTTTGCAAGCAGGATCAGTTACTTATAAAACTTGGATACCGGCCTTCGCCGGTACGACAGGGTTTTTAGAAGTTTGCGCCTGGCTGGCAAAAAGTGATTGATGCAAATCGACCAGCACAGGCCGTCAGATTGGAACTTGTGAATTATTGGCTCGAATTGCTAAACGCTGCCGGTATTACTCATTCCCAAGAGATGCCGCTGATCGTGAACAGCAAGCGCGGCCCACTATACTGGCTCGTGTTTGCGGGACATCACACGCTTGGAGACAAGTTGTGGAGGTCAATTATCGCTGACGGCCAAGGCGTACTTGGTTTGTAGTCTAGAATTGCCCCGTCATTTCAAGGTGACTTCAATGGGAACACTTTCCTCAATCGAGTGGACAGACATGACGTGGAACCCAGTCACGGGCTGCACAAAATTGTCAGCGGGATGCAAACATTGCTATGCCGAGCGTGTGGCTGAGCGTTTTTGGGGTGACCGCAAATTCACCTCCGTGCAAACGCATCCGGATCGGCTCGATCAACCACGTAAATGGCGGAAGCCACGCACGATTTTTGTGAATAGCATGAGCGACCTTTTTCACGAAAAGGTACCGTCAGATTTCATCAAGGCAGCTTTCAAGGTAATGGTCGAATGCCCGCAACACCAGTTCCAAATTTTGACCAAGCGAAGCGAACGATTGCTCGACATGGCGCACGAGCTGCCATGGCCGTTGAATATTTGGATAGGTGTGAGCGTCGAAGATGATCGGGTATTGCACCGAATCGACCAACTGCGCGATGTTCCGGCGGCTGTGCGCTTCCTGTCACTTGAGCCGCTGATCGGGCCATTGGAAAATCTTGATCTCGACGGTATCGATTGGGTGATTGTCGGTGGTGAATCCGGGCCCGGTGCCAGACCTGTAGAAGCGAAGTGGGTCACGTCAATCCATAGGCAATGTGTCGAACACGATGTTCCGTTCTTTTTCAAGCAGTGGGGCGGTGTTCGAAAAGGCGACTTTGGTCGCTCGTTGAACGGTCGTACTTATGATGAAATGCCAGCGCCGCGAGAGCGAGTCGTTGGATAGATTGCATGGCGCTGCGAATCCGTATTGACGTAAATAATGGAGTAATTGCCGGGCCGGAGCGTATAGTTTCGCAAAACAATTGACGCTGGCCCTCTATATTTGCGTTATTGTCTGAGTTGCCAGTTGAAGGCACTTGGAAATGTCCCGATAATAAGTAAGACTAGAGCAAATCCATGGGTGAGAAACAATTGATTACGTGCACCATCACATCACTAGAGGTCAATTACACTCTTCCGTTTGTATTGCCCTTTTTTGAACTCAATGCCAATGCGAATGTAGTTGCGCAAAGTATTTATCGCGAATTGAGCAAGGTATGGTATGCGGACTTGAAGGACATTCGTGTCAGGACAGGCTCTACGCTGGCAGATTCGTTTGTCGGGCTAACGATTTTTCGCGGCAGCGGTACAGTTGAAGTGACCGCAAAGGATTTTGGTGTTTTTCTCCGGGACGCGCTTCCCCGGGATCGCGCTACGATCATGCAAGCGTTGGTAGGTGCGCTGGAAGGTTTGAGCGAGCACGTACCAATTAATAACTGGGGCAATGAAGTGGTAAACGTTGCTGCCGAGCTTACGATTGATGACAATTGCTTGATCAACGATTTTCTGACCAACGATTTTCTGACGCATCTTGCGCCCGTGAGCCTGCAAGGAAGTGCGTCGGAGCCGAACGTCAAATTCTCTCAAGGGCTAAAAATCATTGTCGAAAAAGGCGGCGAATGGAGTTGCGATATTTCGTTAGTGAGACGACTGGGTAACCCGAAAGCACTTTGGCTTATGGTTGGTGTCCGCGCGAAAGACGCAGGAAAGACCTTTCAAAGTTGTGGCGAGCGGGTGCAGTACTTTGAGGATGCAGTAAAGGCTGGCGTCAACGAAGTCTTTTCCAAGATAGGACTTAACGTGGTAGAAAAAGTAGTCGCTTTGGAGCCGAGTTAATGCTGTCCGGACAAACACACCCAACGCCGTACCAGTCAAACTTGCAGACGTTGGGAATGATGTCGTCCGCGTTGAGAAACGTGATTGAGGAGCCAGCGGCGAGCGCCACAGAGGGTTGGGCCCCGCAAGGCAAGAAAGGCTTGGCAGTGACGCCGGTACAGAGCCGAGTCGCGGTGCTTGATGGCCCCGAAGAACTGTTTGCGAAGATTGTTGCTGCGTGGCAAGTGGAGCAATCTGCGGAGAAATTGCTCGGTGCGAATACCGGCGACAGGCGGCGCGTCAAGGATATCCTTTCCGGATATGATCGGCTGAAATCCCGAGACGAGAAGGATCGCGTTGGCGAGTTGTTTCGAATCTTTGCGTTCGTGCATTCACTTTTTCGCACTCGCGAAAATGAGCTCGCGTTTATGCACACAAGACAGGATGCGTTGGGCGGTACGCCGCTGTCGCTCATTCTCGAAGGTTCGTTTGACAACCTTCGGAAAGTTCGCCAATTTGTGCAGTCGCTGGCGAATTACTGAACTGTGGATTTTGACAACGTCGACATAACAAGAATTGATGATCGTGTATTTCGATTGCTTGCGCCGCCAACTCTTGACGATGCATTGGCGGCGCTAGGTACATCACCGAGAAACGCGCGCGCAATCGAAACCTTTCTCAATAGCACCACCGCCCGCGCGCTAACGACGAACGATATCGCTTTCGCTTTTGAGCCGCCCTTCCGTGTAGGCCGGTTTTCTGACGGGCAGCACGGCGTGTTCTACACCGCTCTGGAAGAAGAAACCGCGATTAGCGAGCTGCGCCATCACGTCGTAAAGCGGCTGCAAGCTAAGTTCTCGAATGAGGCACATTACGTGGTGATGTCGTTTCGCGTATTCGGCAAAGCAAAGGATTTTCGGCCAGTACAGGCGCACATGCCTTATTTGTCCGATCAGAATGAGCATGACGCTTATCCGCTTTGTCAGGCGCTCGCGCGCCAAGCAATAGCACACTCCCTTGATCTGATTATCACGCCATCGGCGCGCAGGGCTGCGGGTAGTTGTGCGCCTGTTTTTTTCTCCGCGTCAGTCGATGTTAGTAGTTCAGAGAAAAGCGGCGCTGTTGTGTTCCGGGTAGATAAGCACTCGCAATTGGCGGACGTGAGGTGGGTCCAAAAGGCGGCATAAGCTCTGCATTTTTACCCTACTGCGTTCGGGTGCAGCGGATTTGGTATTCACGAACACAGGTAGGCGTGTTCAAGTATTAAGAGCTAACTGGTAGAACAACCGCGTCAGGGTGATCTAATTCAATTTATTGGCCGTTAGATTGTTACCCATCGAATTCAGCTATCACCCCCATGTCGCACTCGACTGTTTCACAACTCGCGCAAAAAAACAAAGTGGCACTGTGAAAAATTTCGAAAAACACAATTGGCGATGATCCCTTATTGAGTTTCAACCAGGCGTAAGGGCGGCTGTGTTGATCAATCCGGCGTCTTCGCAACGCGCCTTGTTTTTGTAGTTACTTTGACAGCAGTTGTTTTTCTTACCGGGGTTGATTCAGGCGCGCCCGCTTGAAACGAAATCTCACCTGCACGCTCTGTCGCCGCCAACTTGTCGAGGATGCCATTGATATATTTGTGGCCATCCGTGCCGCCGTAAGACTTCGCAAGCTCGATGGCTTCATTGATGATGACGCGATAAGGTGTCTCTGGCAGGTTCGCCAATTCGAACGAACCGATCAGCAGAATGGCGGCTTCAATCGGGCTCACTTCGCGCCAGGGGCGATCCAGGAGTGGTTGCAGTTTTTCTTTGAGGGTTTCTGCATGCTTCAACACGCCACTCAGGATCGTTAAAAACAAGGCGCTATCGGCCTTGGCGAATCCTTCCGCGTGTGCATACTGCTGCTCGATATCTGCAAGGCTTTGCCCGGCCAATTGCCATTGATACAGCGCTTGCAACGCAAACTCGCGGGAACGTCGGCGGGCACTTTTCATACTCGCTCCCGCGCGTTTGCGGTGATTGTGCTGAGCGTATGTGCCATTTCTATCGCCGCGCGCGCGCAGTCTGCACCTTTTTCATGAATGCGCGCCAGCGCTTGCTCGTCGGTATCGACGGTCAAAATACCATTGGCGATCGGCACCCCTGTTTCCAGCGTTGCATCCATCACGCCTCGGCAGCTTTCATTTGACACGACCTCAAAATGATAAGTGTCCCCACGGATGACTGCGCCAATGGCAATCAGGGCATCATATTTTTGCGTATGGGCCATCGTTTGCAGGGCGATTGGAATCTCGAGTGCGCCCGGCACTGACACATGATCAATTGAGGCGGGATCGACACCATGTTTTTGCAGCTCAGCTACACACGCGTCCAGCATGCCCAGCACGATGGGTTCGTTAAACCGGCTCTGGACGATGCCGATGCGCAGTTGCTGCCCGTCCATATTAATTTTGATCGAATTCATACAGCCTTATTGAGATATCGCGACGCTATGCAATTTACGTTCGTTTGACGGCGGCACGTACTCGACAACCTCAAGGTCAAAGCCCGCCATTGAAGGAATTTTCTTGGGCCATGCAAGCACGCGCATTTTTCTGACATTCAGCTTGTGCAAAATTTGCGCGCCGATACCGTGCAGTAACGGGTCCCACTTGGCGGTCCGCTTTGGCTTGTCGCTCGGCGGGATAAATCTTGCGAGTATGGACTCCGCACTTTCAGTTCCGCGCAGCAGCACAATCACACCGGTACCGTCGTTGGCGATGATGCGCATGGCATCGGCGACCGAATAGGCGTGACGTGTGCTGTCAAAGTCAAACAGGTCAATCGAGGTGAATGGCTCGTGGACACGCGTGAGCACCGGAACCTCCGGCAGTATGTCCCCGCGGGTAAGCGCCAGATGCACTTCGTTCACGGTCTTATCGAGAAAGGCGTGCAACTTGAAGGCGCCGTACGGCGTGGAAATGGTCTTTTCCGAGACCTGCTCGACAAGCGTTTCGTTGACAGACCGGTAGCGGATCAGGTCTGCAATGGTGCCGATCTTCAATCCATGCCGCGCCGCAAACGGCAACAGGTCTGGCAACCGGGCCATGGTGCCGTCTTCGTTCATGATCTCGCATAGCACCGCAGCCGGATTCAGGCCAGCGAGCCTGGCAAAATCGCAGCACGCTTCCGTATGTCCTGCGCGGGTGAGCACGCCTCCCGGTTTCGCTATCAGCGGAAATACATGACCCGGCTGAACGATGTCGTCGGCTGTTGCATTCGGCCGTGTGGCAACGCGAATGGTATGTGCGCGATCCGCGGCTGAAATGCCGGTAGTGATGCCAGTTGCGGCTTCGATCGCCACAGTGAAATTCGTGCCATGCACGGTCCGGTTCTTCTCGGCCATGGGCGTGAGTTTTATCTGTTTCGCGTGATCTGCCGTCACCGGCATACAAATGAGTCCGCGGCCATGGGTGGCGAGAAAATTTATTTTCTCGGCAGTAACGTGATCGGCTGCAAAAATGAGATCGCCCTCGTTTTCGCGATCCTCGGCATCCACCAGCACCACCATACGGCCCAAGCGGATGTCTTCGATAATTTCTTGTGTTGTTGCGATCGTCATGTGGGTTCCCTCATCAGCAGTCTGTCAACGTAGCGTGCCAGTAAATCAATTTCCAAATTCACATTAGCCCCTTTGCGCAGCAGGCGAATGGTCGTTACCTGATGTGTGTGCGGAATGATGTTGATTTCAAACACAGCATTGCCGTCGGCCGCATCGCGTACCTTGTTCACGGTTAACGATACACCATTGACTGTGATTGACCCTTTGCGGGCGACAAATTTAGCCAGTGCCTTCGGCGCGTCAATTTCCAAACGCCAGGATGCGCCTAAATCGTCAATCGCCGTCACCCGCCCAATGCCGTCGATATGCCCGCTCACCAGATGGCCACCCAGACGGTCACCAAACCGCAGCGATTTTTCCAGATTTACTTCCGCGCCATTCACCAATCCTGTCGTTAACGATAACGTTTCGTTGGAAACATCGACGGAAAATGTTTCGGGCGATTTCTCAACAACAGTCAGGCAGCAGCCGTTCACGGCAATCGAATCACCAATGGCGACCTGATGCAAACCCAGCCGTGTTGCACTGATCGTGAGCCGCGTGTTTTCCGGTGTCACCTGCGCTTGCTCAATCAATCCGGTGGTTTCGACAATACCCGTAAACATGTCAGTTCCCCTGTACTGCAGCGGTGATGCGCAGGTCGCCACCAATCCGGCGCGCATCGGTAATATTCAATTGTGTGCGTTCGGCCAAATCGGTGAATGCTGGCAGGGCAAACAAGCCCCGCGCAGGATCGCCCAGAATACTTGGTGCCACATAGGCGACGATTTCGTCCACGACACCAGCGGCCAGCAATGAGCCGTTTAATTTTGCCCCGGTTTCAACCATGATGTTGTTGAGCCCCCGCAAGCCAAGCATTTCCATCATTTTTACCAAATCGACTTTGCCTTTGACGGCTTCAACCGGGACTCGCATTATGTTTACACCACGAGATTTCAATTCGTTTTCACGCGCATCATTTTGTGCGGCAGTGACAATAAGCAAATTATTGCCCTCAAGAAGACGCGCATTGTCGGCAATATCGAGACGGCTGTCCAACAGGATACGTAGCGGCTGGCGATCACATGGAACCTCCCGCACGGTGAGTTGCGGGTCATCAGCCATTAGTGTGCCGATGCCGGTCATGACCGCGCATGCCTCGGCGCGCATGCGGTGCACATCACGCCTCGCATCCGCACCGGTAATCCATTTTGATTGTCCATTGGCCAATGCTGTCTTGCCATCGAGGCTGGTAGCCACTTTGAGCGTCACCCAAGGCCTGCCGCGGGTGACACGCGTCAGGAAGGCGCGCAATTGGAGACGAACAACGTTCTCCATCAAACCGGTCTCAACGATAATGCCGGTATCACTGAGGCGCGAATGCCCACCGCCGTTAACGCCATCGAAAGGGTCGTGCACGGCAGACACCACCCTGCTTACTTTTGCCGCCACCAGCAAATCCGCGCAGGCCGGGCCACGCGATGCCGGATGCAGGCAACATGGCTCCAGCGTCGCGTAAACCGTTGCGCCTTCAGCCGACGCGTCACAGCTTTCAAGTGCCATCGCCTCGGCGTGAGGCCGACCACCTTTTTGCGTAAAGCCTTCGCCAATGATCCTGCCATGCTTGACGATGACGCAACCGACAAACGGATTCGGCGTCGTTATCCTGCGCCCCTGCTCAGCAAGGCCAATAGCACGAGCCATCATGGCATGATCAAAGGCTGAGAACATCAGCGTTACTTCTTCGTCACTTCGCGGATGGCGTCTTTGAATTCCTCGACATCCGAGAAACTGCGATAGACCGAGGCAAAACGCACGTAGCCCACCTGGTCGAGTTTTTTCAATTCTTCCATTACCATTTCACCAATTTTGCGGGATGAATGCTCCCGCTTTGCTTCGTTCAACACTGCCTGCTCGATGCGCTCAATCGCTTCTTCCACCTTGGCCGTTTCGACAAGGCGCTTGTGCAATGCCCGGTGAAAGCTGGTCTCAAGTTTGCCGCGCGAAAAATCTTCGCGCTGGCCATTCGATTTCACGATGGTCGGCATCCTGAGCTCGGCACCTTCATAGGTCGTAAAGCGCTTGTGGCAGACCGTACACCGGCGGCGGCGGCGAACAACGTCGCCCTCCTCGCTCACCCGGGAATCGATCACCTGCGTTTCCTGCGCGCTGCAAAACGGACACTTCATGTCGTCCGCTCGCCAGCTCTTATGCGCCGTAAACCGGGAATCGCCTGGTAAGCGCGCTTACCTTTTCACGCACGCCGGCGATGTTGGCTTCGTCATGCGGCTTGTCCAATGCGTCGGCAATCAAATTGGCGGTCAATTCCGATTCAGCCTCTTTGAATCCGCGCGTCGTCATCGCAGGTGTTCCCAAACGAACGCCACTGGTGACGAATGGTTTTTCAGGGTCGTGCGGAATGGCGTTCTTGTTGCATGTAATGTGCGCAAGCCCAAGCACCGCTTCGGCTTCCTTGCCCGTGATCTGCTTGGAACGCAAATCAACCAGCATCACGTGCGATTCAGTCCGTCCGGAAACAATACGCAAGCCGCGCTTGATCAGCGTTTGCGCCATGATGTCGGCGTTCTTGAGCACCTGCGCCTGATAAATTTTAAAGCTTGGATCCAATGCCTCTTTGAACGCGACTGCCTTGGCGGCAATGACGTGCATGAGCGGCCCGCCCTGAATACCCGGGAAAATGGCGGAATTGATCACCTTTTCAAATTCACGTTTCATCAAGATAATCCCGCCACGCGGACCACGCAGCGATTTGTGCGTCGTGGAGGTAACGACATCGGCAAATGGGATCGGGTTCGGATAAACACCTGCCGCAATCAATCCGGCGTAATGCGCCATATCGACCATGAGAACCGCGCCAACTTCTTTGGCAATCTTGGCGAAGCGCTCGAAATCGATTCGCAATGCATACGCAGACGCGCCTGCAAGAATGAGCTTCGGTTTGTGTTCACGGGCCAGCGCTTCGACCTGATCGTAATCAATCGCCTCTTGGTCGTTCAAGCCGTAGCTCACGATATTGAACCACTTGCCGCTCATGTTCACGGGCGAGCCATGGGTGAGATGCCCGCCCATGGCGAGGCTCATGCCCAAAATGGTATCGCCCGGCTTTAGCAGCGCAAAATATACCGCCTGATTCGCCTGAGAGCCGGAATTTGGCTGCACATTGGCCGCGTAATCATGCGTGTCTGCACCGAACAGTTTTCTAACGCGATCAATGGCCAGCGTTTCAGCGATGTCGACAAATTCACAACCGCCGTAATAGCGCTTGCCCGGATAACCTTCGGCATATTTATTGGTGAGCTGCGAACCTTGCGCCTCCATCACCGCCGGGCTGGTGTAATTCTCGGAGGCGATCAATTCGATGTGGTCTTCCTGCCGCTGATTCTCTTTTTGGATGACTGCGAAAATTTCAGCGTCTACGGCGGCAAGATTGTTGGATCTGTGGAAAGTATCGGGCATGGGAGAATTAAGCTCGTGAATGTGACGCGATAGGTGATTGAATTTTCATCAATTTTATCATGCAGCACTCGCTGCCGGGGCAAACGATGCCGCGCCTGCAGTAGATAAAAACATAGAACTCTAGCGCTGGCATGGCTTTCAGGCCAATAATGCCCGATAAAGCCCGCCCACCCTCATCCCTAGCCCTTCTCCCGTTTACGGGAGAAGGGAACACTTTGCTCCCCTCTCCCCACCGGGAGAGGGGTCGGGGGCGAGGTGGGCGATCTGCGAATTTTGGGCCGTCTCGAAACCCGACTCCCGTTCGTCCCCGGCTTCAAGCATGCCGGGGACGAACGGGAGTTTTTAGAAATGGCCCTTTACTTCTGCATGCTCCGGCGGCGTGCGACGCAACGTATGCATACCATTCACACCGAGTTCTTTGGCGAAATGTACGTTCTTGGTCGCCGCATGCATATACAAATTGAAACCGCCAAAATGGGTTGCCGCATAGTTGTAAGCACCCCCGAGGTCGTACTCCAGACGCTGCACGGCGCTCTCAAAAAATGCGGGCGTCTTGTTGACCAAATCGTCGCCGGAATGGAACACCACCTCATTACCCTGCACTGTTTTCTTTACGGCAATACCGCCCGCGACGAACTCCGGATAAAGCCTGTCACGGCATTTCTCCAGATAACAACGATCCGACATCTGGGCGATGATGTCGGCCGAGCCCAACAGACTACCCAGCATGCGCAACACGGGGTCCTGAATAAGAATATCGGCAACGCGTTTTTCGAAACCGGTGAAATGGATCAATTCCGCTGCTTCCTCGGCACATTCTCCCAAGCCAATTTCATGCACGTAGCAGCGCAGGAATGCCGCCCCGCGTGAAACGTGATTCAAGGTGTACTCAGCGCCGTTCTTTGCGGTGGTATCAGTGGTTTTTCGCAGATAGCCGATGTCGTGATAAAGCGCGACGATCACGCCGAGCTGAAAAAACCGGACACCCAACGCAGGGGTGCCGTTGCGGGATCGTTCGTAGCCGTCCATCAGGCGGGCCATGGCGAGCGTGACATCCATCACGTGTTGCAGATTGTGGTACGAGGTGTCGCACGCCTGATAGCCGGGATACTGGCCGACATAAATTTTCGCGACATCTTCGAAGCTGCGATCCATCGCCATATGCGCAGCGCCCGGATAGAGCAACCGGAAGAGTCGGGCAATTTCTCTGTGCACCGCTGTCGCATCAGTGGTCTGGATGCGATTTGTAACGTCAAAATCGTTGCGCCTTAATTGCATTGGTCCCCGCTACGCCGAATGATGGTCGGGTCGCTGCGCCTTTCGGCAACGCCACCCTGTTCTGTTCACGCATTTCACACCTTTGGTCGAAAAATAGCAAATGCCGGCTATTCCCGCAAAAGGTCGTTCGCGACGTGCAAAACGCGGAACCTCGCGTTATAGTGGTCACATCAGGTGAGCGCGAAAAGTATGGAAACCACAGAGACAATTGAGGCGATCGAACGCCGAATCATTGAGTTGACACAAGAACACCGGGACTTGGATCTGGCAATTGGCGCGTTGATCATCGTCCCGATGCACGACGAATTGCAATTGAAACGTCTCAAAAAACGCAAACTTGTGTTGAAAGATCAGATTTCCTATTTTGAGGCACAGCTCACGCCGGACATTCCGGCCTAAGCAACCAAGCACCAATGTTTTGCCGCCCCGTATCTCAGCCGTCATTGATTGCCCTCAAGCAGTGACCAGGCCAATTGGTGGATAATCAGGCTTCAAGTCGGCATGCACTTGCCGCACTTTCCCCAAGTCATTGTCAGAAATGAAAAAAAATCTCGCTATTGTCGGCGCTGTTGTCGGCCTGTTACTCATCGGTGGTGGCGGATATTGGCTTGGGAAAAGCCAATCCCAATCCCCATCCAATCCCAGCCAGGTAAATCCTGCCTCTGCAGGCGCACCGCAACCAGCCGGCAAATCCGCGCCTGGCGGGCCCGCTGGCGGAGTCGCGGTCGAGACGATCAAGGTGAAATCGGTGCGCATGGCGCAAGGTCTTACCGCAGTTGGTTCTCTGCGCTCGGATGAATCGGTGACGATTCGACCCGAAGTGTCCGGACGCATCAGTGAATTTGGATTTCGTGAAGGTCAGCGCGTAGTTAAAGGTGCAACGCTGATTCGTTTTGATACTTCCGTGCAGCGCGCCGAGCTGGCCCAGGCCGAAGCCAATCTGGGCTTGAGCAAAAGTCGGCTCGAACGGTCCCGTGATCTATTCACCAAAGGCTTCATTTCCGCACAGGCGCGCGATGAAGCCGAAAGCAATTTCAAAGTCGCACAAGCGACTTACGATCTGTCGCAGGCGCGCTTAACGAAGCTGGAAATCAAAGCGCCCTTTTCCGGCATTGTCGGCCTGCGCATGGTCAGTATCGGCGACTACGTCAAGGACGGTCAGGACATCGTCAATCTCGAGGAGATCGACCCGCTGAAAGTGGATTTCAGAATTCCGGAAATTTACTTAAAACAGGTCGCGGTTAATCAAGCGCTGCAAATCACGCTCGATGCGTTTCCGAACCAGACATTTCAGGGCAAGGTGTTCGCAATCAATCCATTGGTCGATACCAATGGTCGCTCGATTGTTATTCGCGCAATGGTCAAGAACACCGAGGCTCGCCTGCGTCCCGGCATGTTTGCACGCGTGCGGCTGTTGTTCAGTGATGAGCGCGATTCCGTGGCGGTACCAGAACAATCACTGATCCCGGTTGGCGATGAGCAGTACCTGTTCAAAGTCGTCGACGGTCGGGCGCAACGCTTCAAAGTTGAGATCGGCCAGCGGCGTGAGGGGCAGGTGGAAGTCCTGCAGGGGTTGATCGCGGGGGAGGTCGTCGTCACAGCAGGACAGCTCAAATTGCGCGACGGATCGCAGGTGAAAATCGCCCAATCGGCAACCGATGAAACCAAAACTTCATCGCCCGGCGGCACCGCTGCGGGTGTCAAAGCAGGCGGTAAATCATGACCTTGCCGGAGTTATGCATCAAGCGACCGGTTTTTGCGTCGGTACTCAGCCTGGGCGTGCTGCTGATCGGGTTGATCTCTTATAGCAGGTTGTCGGTACGCGAATATCCGAAAATCGACGAGCCGGTCGTCAGTATCGAAACCGTCTACAAGGGCGCATCTGCGGAAGTCGTTGAATCGACGATCACCAAACCGCTGGAAGATTCCCTCTCAGGCATTGAAGGCGTCGATGTGATGACCTCGCAATCGCGTGCCGAACGCAGCCAGATCAATATCAAATTCAAACTCAAACGCGACCCTGATTCCGCGGCCGCTGACGTGCGCGACAAGGTCGCCCGCGTACGCGGACGTCTGCCCGCTGCGGCTGACGATTCCATCATCGCCAAAGTCGAGGCCGATGCCGATCCGATCATGTTTGTAGCCTTTTACAGCGATAAACACACGCCGCTTGAGGTCTCGGACTACGCCAATCGTTATATCAAACCGCGCTTTTCCACACTGCCCGGTGCGGCCGATGTACGCATCTTCGGCGAACGCAAAATGTCGATGCGCATCTGGCTGGACCGCAGCAAACTTGCCGCGTATAAATTGGGGCCCGCGGATGTGGAAGATGCCCTGCGTCGGCAGAACGTGGAAGTCCCAGCAGGCCGCATCGAAAGTCAGTCGCGTGAATTTTCGGTGCTGGCGCAGACTGATTTACAAACGCCGGAGCAATTCAACAATATCGTCATCAAGGATGCAGGCGGTTATCCGGTCAGGCTGCGTGATGTGGCGCGCGCGGAAATTGCGCCTATTGACGAGCGCATTCTTGCCCGCTTCACCGGCCGCAATGCCGCCACGCTGGCAATCGTCAAACAGGCAACGGCCAATCCGCTGGAGCTATCCGTGGCGGTGCGTGCGGAAGCCGACGAGATACAAAAAACCTTACCACCGGGGATGACACTCACTGTCGTTTTCGATACATCGCTATTTATCGAGCAGGCCATCAAGGCCGTATTTGGCACTATTTGGGAAGCGATTCTGCTGGTCGCCATCGTCATATTTTTGTTCCTGCGTAATCTGCGCGCCACCATCATTCCGCTGATCACCATTCCGGTGTCGCTGATCGGCGCGTTCGCGCTGATGTACATGTTTAACTTCAGCATCAATACGTTGACATTGTTGGCGATGGTGCTGGCCATCGGCCTGGTGGTGGATGACGCCATCGTGGTGCTTGAAAACATCTACCGTAATATGGAACAGGGCATGGAACGCGTCGAGGCTGCGATCAAGGGCGCGCGCGAGATCGCTTTTGCCGTCGTCGCCATGACGCTCACCCTTGCTGCCGTTTACGCGCCGCTCGCCTTTGCGACCGGACGAACGGGTCGCTTGTTTATCGAATTCGCACTCGCGCTGGCCGGCGCCGTCGTGGTGTCGGGATTTGTCGCGCTAACGCTCTCACCGATGCTGTGCTCGCTGATCCTCAAGCACGATGTCAAACACGGCAAGTTCTACAACGCCATCGAATCAGTGTTACTGCACGTGACCAGTGGCTATCGCCGCGCGCTGACTGCGCTCCTGAAAAAACGTGTCGTCGGTGTGGCACTCTGGTTCGTGTTTGTGTTGTTGGCGATCCCATTGTTCTTAAGCTTGAAACAGGAACTGGCACCGGCTGAAGACAGGGGAATTATTTTTGGCATCGTTTCAGCACCGGAAGGCTCGACCGTTGCCTATACGTCGAGCTACGTACAAAAAATAGAGGACATCTACAAAGATATTCCGGAGATGGTCCGCTATAACTCCATCGTTGGTTTCCCAACCGTTTCCGACGGGCGCGTCATCCTGCGGCTGAAGGAATGGGATCAGCGCACCCGTACCCAGCAGGAAATTGCCCGCGACCTGATGCCAAAATTCCGCAATCTTGCCGGTGTGAATGCGTTTGCCGTTAGCCCGGCTTCTTTAGGCCAGGGCCGCGACAAACCGTTGCAGTTCATCATCATGACGTCAGCACCCTACGAGCAATTGCAGCAGTACGTCGACCGTCTCATTGCCGAGGCGGCGAAGAATCCTGGATTACTGGATGTGGATTCGGATCTTCGCTTGAACAAGCCCGAACTGAAAGTCTCGGTCAACCGCGACAAGATCGCTGATGTCGGTGCCAATGTTGAATCGGTGGGACGGACGCTTGAAACGATGCTCGGTGGCCGTCAGGTCACGCGCTTTAAACAGGACGGCGAACAATACGATGTGATCGTGCAAGTGGCAGACGTGGACCGCTCGAACCCGGACGACATCACCAACATTTACGTGCGCGGCAGAAACAACGAAATGGTGCAACTGTCCAATCTACTCAGCGTGCGTGAATCGGTTGCCCCGCGCAGCCTGAACCACTTCAATAAACTGCGGGCCGCACGCATCGACGCCAA
>JAYURJ010000085.1:0-14958 GCA_043756275.1 Betaproteobacteria bacterium
GCCAGCCAGTCCCGCCGCGATGAAGCCCGTGCAGCGTATCAAATCGCGGTCGAAAAAGCCGGTGACCGCAGCCCGATGAAAGCACTGTCGCAAGCCAAGCTTGATGCGGCCGGTGGCAGCACGGCAAAAATCGCTGACAAGAAGGATGATGCCAAGGACAAGACAAAAGCCAAAGAAGGTGCAAAGTGAACAAGTCCATCGCGCGCATTGAACCCTCCATCGGCGATGTTGTGCGGCACACCGCGTCGCGTGGCTTCCGTGGTCTCGTCGCTGGCGCGCTGATCCTCACCCTATCCGGCTGCGCCTGGTTCGGACGAAGTGATAAAAAGCCGCTCGAACTGCCCGCGATTGTGGGTGCTAATGCAGCGTCGTTGACGTGGTCAGCCAACGTCGGCAAATCCGGCGGCTATCTTTTTGTGCCGGGCTTTGGCGAGAGGCTCGTTTACGCCGCCTCGCATGGTGGTGATGTCTATGCACTGAGCGAAGAGGGCGGACGCACGGTGACACGCATCGAGACCAAGGCACGGTTAGCCGGTGGTGTTGGCGTTGGCGATAATCTCGTCGTCGTTGCGAGTGCCAAAGGCGATGTTCTCGCCTTTGATGCTGCCGGACGTTCGCTCTGGAAAGCGAGCATTGCTGGTGACGTGTTGGCAGCACCTGTCGTGATCGGCGCAAAAATTATCGTGCGCACCGCCGACGGGCGCATTTTTGCGTTGAACCGTATCGACGGCAAGCGTCAATGGGTATTTCAGCGCGCAACACCGGCGCTGACCCTTCGGACGAATGCGAGTGTGGTGTCGAATCGCGGCACGCTTTATGCAGGTTACCCCGGTGGCAAGGTCGTCGCCATTGAGTTGGAAGGCGGGAAACCAATTTGGGAAGCAACAATTTCGCTTGCGCGTGGTGCCACCGAGCTCGAGCGCATCGCCGACGTGGCTGGCGTGCCGGTGCTTGATGACACGCGTGTCTGCGCGGCCGTCTATCAGGGGCGTACCGGCTGTGTGGAGACATTAAGCGGCAACGTGCTTTGGTCGCGTGAAATTTCCAGCCCTGACGGGGTGGCGGTGGATGCTAAAAATGTTTACGTGGCCGATATTGCCGGCAACCTTTACGCGCTCGATAAAACCAATGGTGTGACATTGTGGAAACTCGAAAAGCTGGTGCGTCGTGATCCTGGTACGCCGATTATCGTTAAGGGCAAAGTGGTTGTCGGTGACAAAGACGGCCTTATCCATGTGATGTCTGCGGAAAATGGCGATTTGATTGGTCGTTTGCCGACCGATGGCAGTCGCGTGGTCTCATTGCTTGCGAAAGGCGATGGCGCAATCGCACAAACCGACAAGGGCGGCGTATTCGCCATCAACGTAAAGTAGCGCCGCTCCGATTGCGGAGCAGGCCACCACTATGAAACCCACCGTCGTTATCGTCGGCCGACCCAACGTCGGCAAGTCCATGCTGTTCAATCGCCTCACAAAAACACGTGATGCGCTTGTGGCGGACATGCCCGGGCTCACCCGGGATCGCCACTACGGCCATGGGCGCGGTGCGGGTCGCCCCTATCTGGTTGTCGATACCGGCGGATTTGAGCCAAAGGTGACCGACGGTATCATGCACGAGATGGCCAAGCAGACGTTGCAGGCCATCGCTGAGGCCGACGCAATTATTTTTGTGGTCGACGGACGCCAGGGCCTGACACCGCAGGACAAGATCATCGGTGAACGGCTGCGGAAGGATGCGATTTCGCGAGGCGTGTCGATCAACGTTGCGGTGAACAAAGCAGAGGGGATGAACGAAGACGTGGTCGTCGCCGAATTCCATGAACTGGGATTGGGTGAGCCGGTTGCCATCTCCGCCGCACACGGCGAAGGTGTGCGGCAGATGATCGAAGATGTGCTCCAGCCGTTCCCGGAAGCAACTGATGAGCCCGAACCGGATCACCCAAAAATCGCTATTGTTGGCCGTCCCAATGTCGGCAAATCGACACTCGTGAACCGCCTGTTGGGGGAAGACCGGGTGATTGCGTTTGATGAACCGGGGACAACGCGCGATTCAATTTATATTCCCCTGCTTCGCAACGGCAAGCAATACACCATCATCGACACGGCGGGCATCCGCAAACGTGGCAAAGTATTCGAAGCGGTTGAGAAGTTTTCAGTGGTGAAGACCTTGCAGGCGATTGAGGACGCGAACGTGGTTCTGCTGCTCATGGATGCCCGGCAGGAAATCTCGGAGCAGGATGCGCATATTGCGGGCTTCATTCTCGAGTCCGGCCGAGCGCTGGTGGTCGGCATCAACAAGTGGGATAACCTCGACAGCTACACCCGTGATCGCACCAAAATGGAATACGACCGCAAACTGCATTTTCTGAGCTTTGCCAATTTCCATACCATTTCTGCCAAAGACGGTATGGGCGTGATGCCCCTGTTTGCCTCGATTGATGAAGCATTCGCGGCGGCAATGTCCAAGCTCTCGACGCCTAAACTCACTCGTGCCTTGATTGCGGCGGTTGCGGCACATCAGCCGCCGATGAACGGCTTGAACCGCCCTAAATTGCGCTACGCGCACCAAGGTGGACACAATCCACCGGTCGTAGTGGTGCATGGCTCGGGTCTTGCCAATCTGGCGGACAGTTATAAACGCTATTTGGAAAACGCATTTCGGGACGCCTTCAAGCTTAAGGGCACGCCATTGCGGGTTGATTTGAAGCAGGCGACAAATCCCTACGCACACAAGAAGCCACAGGAAATCACGGCAAGCCAGGAGCGGCAGCGGCGTCGCGGCAGGATTCGCTCGAAAAAAATGTACAGCTAATTTGCGCAGCCGCTGATGCGGCATGCGCTGATTGATTGGATTGCCCCTCGCAAAATGGCATGCAGGGAACTCGGCCCGGAAATTGCTGTCTTTCAATCGGTAAGAATGGACATTCGTGCAGACTTCGCACGTTTGGGTTAGAGTTAATTTCGGTCAGGCAAACTCGGTTGGCTCCACCTCTCGTGTGATCATCGCGCGAATCAACGAGGCAACAGTCTTAAGGATGGGCCCGGATTGGGCCATCTGCCTGCAAACAGACATTTTGAAATCGGAGAATAAGAACATGAGTGCAAAAGGGCAACTACTACAAGACCCGTTCCTGAATATCTTGCGCAAGGAACACGTCCCCGTTTCGATTTACCTCGTGAACGGAATCAAGCTGCAGGGACAGATTGAGTCATTTGATCAATACGTAGTCCTGCTAAAAAATACCGTGACGCAGATGGTCTATAAACACGCCATTTCCACGGTCGTGCCTGCGCGCGCTGTGACCGTTCCGTTTGAAGCGCCCGCCGAAGGTTGATCGCAGTCGCGATGATGGTATTGGTGTCCCGTTCGGGGCACGAACTGGTTTGATTTTTTGATACATGTCCCAATATTTATTTTATTGGGCGCTGTTTTCGTGCGCCAAACGAGACGCGTCCGCTAAATGAAATCAGACTTCACCAAAAATTCTTCCTCATACTTGCCAGCCAGGGTGCCCGGTCGCACGCAGGCAATTGTCGTTGGTATGGATTTTCACGACGCGCTGTTCGAGGAGCGGTTATCTGAGGCGGTGGAACTGGTCACCAGCGCGGGTGCGACGGTCGCGCAGACGATCAGCGGCAAGCGCGTCAAACCTGATGCCGGGACTTTTGCGGGCAGCGGTAAAATCGAAGAAATTGCGGCTTGCGTGGCTGAGCATGATGCAAATCTGGTTGTTTTTAACCACCAGCTTTCACCGATACAGATCCGCAATATTGAGAAACTCGTCGGCGTGCGGGTGATTGACCGAACCGATCTGATTCTGGATATCTTCGCCCAGCGCGCGCGTAGTGCCGAAGGCAAGGTGCAAGTCGAGCTCGCCCAGATGCAGCATCTGATGACGCGCCTGATCCGCGGCTGGACTCACTTGGAGCGACAAGGCGGCGGCATTGGTGCACGTGGTGGCCCGGGCGAAACCCAACTTGAGATGGATCGCCGGCTTATTGGCGATAGGATAAAGCGCCTCAAAGAAAAGTTGCAAAAACTCGGACGACAACGCTCTACGCAGCGCGCGGGTAGGATGCGCGCGGGTGTATTCAACGTTTCAATTGTCGGCTACACTAATGCAGGAAAATCGACCTTGTTCAATCGCATGACGCGTTCCGGGACCTACGTCGCTGATAAGCTATTTGCAACACTCGATACCACCACCCGCAAGCTCTACATTGAGCCCGGCATACACGTCACGATGTCTGACACAGTGGGATTTATCCGTGATTTGCCCCACGGTTTGGTGGCGGCGTTTCATGCCACGCTGACAGAGGCGATGGAAGCCGACTTGTTGATCCATGTTGTGGATGCGGCCAATCCAATGCGCGAGCAGCAGATTAAAGACGTAAATGGTGTGCTGGCCGAAATCGGGGCCGATCATATTCCCCAAGTGATCGTACACAACAAGATCGACCGTCTCGAAGGCGTCCCGCTCGGGGCAGTTCTGCGGGATGAAAGTGGTAAAATCCGCGAGTGTCGCGTGAGCGCTATTCAGGGCGCTGGCCTCACCCATCTGCGCGAGACAATTAAAGAGTATGGGTTGGAAGATCAAGCGAACAAGGCAAGTGCGAGAGCAGGAGCGCCTTGCCTTGAGAACATGTCCCAGGCTGAAATCAACATAAACGGCGTGCCCGAAAGCTTATTGCTGACGCAGTAACGGCGACGTGGAACGATAGTACTTTTATATTCTCTGGAGTAGATTGCATGCGATTTTTGGGTCGAACAGCTTTAATTGCGCCACTCGCCGGGTTTGCGGCGCTATTGGCGTATCCGTTTTATCGATTGCGCCACTGGGCGGCAGGCAGGCTGGGAAATCGCCCACACCTCGGTATCGTGCCGCAGACAGGTAGTGAAAATGCCTCGGAAATGTCGATGAACGATCCGCAGTGGGGCAAGCGTGGCGGCAAGAATGACGGCCCGCCCGACCTCGATGAGATTTTGCGGAAGTTCAAGCAAAAGCTGGATGGTTTTTTCGGCCAGAAAGGCAGCAATAGCGGCGGTGATAATGGTGGCCCCGGCGGCCCCAGTGGACCAGGCGCGCCGAGTGCTGCGATGATGAGCGGCGGTGTCGCGCTCGCGGCGGGGTTGGCACTTTCGGTCTGGCTGGCGAGTGGTTTTTATACCGTCGAACAGGGCAAGCGCAGTGTTGAATTGCGTTTGGGGAAATATTCGCAAACCACGCAAGCAGGATTGCGCTGGCGCTGGCCGTATCCGTTTGAAACCAACGAGATCGTCAACGTTGATCAGGTCGAAGCGGTTGAAATCGGCCACCGTAACAATCAGAAAACAAAGGTTCGTGAAGAAGCGCTGATGCTCACGGAAGACCAGAATATCGTCGACGTGCAATTCGCGGTTCAGTACACACTGAAGAGCCCGGAGAATTTCCTGTTCAATAACAAGGATCCCAAAGAAGCCGTACGTCAGGTCGCCGAAACGGCGATGCGCGAAATTGTCGGCAAAAGCAAGATGGATTTTGTGTTGTACGAAGGACGCGGGGATATCGCCGCGCGGACGAAACTGTTGATGCAGCAGATTCTTGATCGGTACACCACTGGGATTCAAATTTCCATCGTGAACTTGCAGAATGCGCAGCCACCAGAGCAGGTGCAGAACAGTTTTGATGACGCGGTGCGTGCCAAACAGGATCGCGAGCGCTTGAAAAACGAGGGCGAAGCATACGCCAACGACATATTGCCACGGGCACGTGGCGCTGCTGCACGTCTGATCGAGGAAGCCAATGGCCACAAACAGCGCGTGATCGCTAATTCTCAAGGTGATGCGTCGCGCTTCACACAGGTTCTTGCCGAATACGACAAGGCCCCCGGCGTGACCCGCGAGCGTTTGTATATCGACATGATGCAACAGGTCATGCAGAGCACCAGCAAAGTGGTGGTGGATCAAAAGGGTGGCAATAGCCTCCTGTATTTGCCACTGGACAAGCTGATGCAAGCTGCGCAACAGGCGCCATCGAGCGCCGCAGGTGAAACCGCCGCGACATCGAAACCCGCCGATCCCGTCGCCCCCGTCGTGACCGAAGCCAACCGTCTGCGCGATATGCGCACACGCGACGCTCGATAAGGAGAGAAATCATGCAAAAAAATCTTTCCATTGTGGGCTCAATTATTATTCTGGCATTGCTCGTGTTGGTGTTTACCGCCTACACGGTTGACCAGCGTCAGGCCGCAATCAAGTTCCGGTTGGGTGAAGTTGTCGCCGTCCAGACAGAGCCTGGCTTGTATTTCAGAGTGCCGATGATTGAAAACATCCGCCTCTACGACACTCGTATTCAGACCTTGGATACCAAGGATGCTGAGCGAATCCAGACGATGGAGAAAAACAACGTTCTCGTCGACTCCTACGTCAAATATCGGATTGTCGATATGAAACAGTTTTTTGTTTCAACTGGCGGCGATCTTAGCAAAGCAGAAATTCGTCTCGCGCAATCGGTCAATAACGATTTACGTGACGAATTCAGCAAGCGGACGTTGTCAGAAGTTATTTCCGGCGAGCGCAACAAGATCATGGAAGACTTGCGTGCCAAGTCAGATGCCGATGCGCGCAGCATCGGCATCGAAGTTCTCGATGTGCGTTTGAAGCGTGTTGATCTGGCGCAGGAAATTAATGCTGACGTTTATAAGCGCATGGATTCAGAGCGTAAACGCGTTGCCAACGAACTTCGTTCCACCGGCGCGGGTGATGCCGACAAGATAAAGGCTGATGCCGAGCGGCAGCGCGAAATCATTCTCGCTGAAGCCTATCGCGAGGCCCAGAAAATCAAGGGTGAGGGCGATGCCGGTGCTGCACGAATCTACGCACAGGCGTTCAGTAAAAACCCTGAGTTCTATTCTTTCTATCGCAGCATGGAAGCGTATCGCAACAGCTTCCGCAACAAGAGCGATGTGATGGTGCTTGAACCGAGTTCGGATTTCTTCAAATACTTGAAGAGCCCGAACAAAGGCGGCAAATAGGCACGTTCCGAGCGCACCCCGAACGCTGCCAGGCAACTCGCGTATAATTCGTCAACGGCGCTGGTGAAATGTTCACCAGCGCCGTTTTTGCGTCTGCCGTTCGGCCGCCGTCTATTGCGCGCGGCCTGACACTGTTTTTTATGGTCACCTGAAATGAGAACCTGGACGCTTCCAGAAAATATCGAAGATCTTTTGCCCGCTGATGCGAAGAAGCTTGAACGTCTTCGCCGCGCTGCATTGGATCTATTTAGAAGTCATGGTTTTGAGTTGGTCATGCCGCCGTTACTGGAGTATGTCGAGTCACTGCTTTCGGGCACCGGGCACGACATGGATCTGGCTACATTCAAACTTGTCGATCAGTTATCCGGCCGCACGATGGGCATTCGCGCCGATACCACGCCACAAGTCGCGCGGATCGACGCACATTTACTCAACCGGCAGGGCGTCACCAGGCTTTGTTACGCCGGTAGTGTGCTGCATACCCTGCCGGCAGGGTTGGGCAAAAGTCGCCAGCCGTTTCAGGCGGGTGCTGAAATGTACGGCCATGCCGGCTTGGAAGCGGATATTGAAATTCAGCAACTGATGGTGGATGTGTTGCGCACGCTCGGTGTCGCAGATGTTCAGTTGGACATTGGCCACCCGGCAATTTTCCGGTCATTGATTGCGAGCGCAAACGTTTCCCCCGATATTGCGGAACAAGCGTTTCTCGCCACCGAGGCCAAGGACATTGCAGCACTGAAATTACTGGCCGATAAACTTGGCGCGTCTTATCCGGCAATCGCCGCCTTGCCCACGCTGTATGGCGATAAATCGGCGTTGGTCCGTGCCGCCGCAATTCTGCCGGCAGAAAAAACAATTACCGATGCGTTGTCGCAGTTGGATGTGATCGAAAAACATTTTTCGCAACAAGGCATCATGGTCAGCGTTGATCTCGGCGAGCTTGGCGGTTTCAATTACGAAAGTGGCATCACCTTTGCGGCGTTTGCGCGCGGGGCGACGGATGCCGTAGCCCGAGGTGGTCGCTACGATGAAGTTGGCAAAGCGTTCGGGCGCGCCCGTCCGGCGACGGGGTTCAGCATGGATTTGAAAGCACTGCTGCCGCTGGTTGCTGATGAACCGATGCGTGGCGCAATTCTGGCACCGACTCAACCCGATGCCGCCGCAAGTGCGGAAATCGCAAGATTGCGCGCATCCGGCGAAACGGTGATCGCAACACTGCCGGGACATGATGCCCATCTTCACGAGCTTGGCTGTGACCGCCAGCTTAGGAACGTCAACGGTCGCTGGACGACCGTGCCTCTCAAATAGTCGCACAATCGAAGGAATCAACATGGCAAGAAACGTCGTCGTCATCGGTACCCAGTGGGGCGATGAAGGCAAGGGCAAGATCGTTGATTGGCTGACTGATGTAGTCGCCGCGGTGGTGCGCTTTCAGGGCGGTCACAATGCCGGTCACACGCTGGTCGTCAACGGCAAAAAAACCATATTGCGGCTGATTCCGTCAGGCATCCTTCATCCACAAGTCACCTGCTACATCGGCAACGGTGTGGTGTTGTCGCCACAGGCGCTGTTGCAGGAAATTGATGAACTGGCGGTCTCGGGTGTGGATGTGATGAGCCGCATGCGCATCTCCGAGGCCTGCCCACTGATATTGCCCTACCACGTCGCCATCGATCAGGCCCGCGAACTGGCATTAGGCCTTGGCAAACTCGGCACGACCGGTCGCGGTATCGGCCCCTGCTATGAAGACAAAGTCGCGCGGCGCGCCATTCGACTGCATGACCTCTACTTCCCGCAGCGCTTCAAAGAAAAATTGATTGAAGTGCTTGATTATCACAACTTCGTGTTGAAGCATTACCTGAAAGCCGAAACTGTATCGGTCGATTCGGTTTTTGACTCGACCCTGAAAATGGGCGAGCGTCTGAAGCCGATGATTGCCGATGTATCCGCAGATTTGAATCGCTTGATGAATGAGGGAAAGAGTTTGTTGTTCGAAGGCGCGCAGGCTGCGCTGCTCGATGTGGATCATGGCACGTACCCGTACGTGACCTCTAGCAATTGTCTGGCGGGGCAGGCATCAGCTGGTGCTGGCGTTGGGCCGCAGGCGCTGAACTACGTGCTCGGCATCACCAAGGCATATGCCACCCGCGTTGGTTCCGGGCCGTTTCCGACTGAACTTGAAAATGACATTGGCGAACGCTTGCGCAAACGCGGCAACGAATTTGGCTCTGTCACCGGTCGCCCGCGTCGGTGCGGTTGGTTCGATGCGGCCGCGTTGAAGCGTGCAGCGCAGATCAATGGACTGTCGGGACTCTGCATCACCAAACTCGATGTGCTCGACGGTCTGGAGACATTGCGTATTTGCACCGGCTACAAGATTGATGGTCGGATGACCGACATTCTCCCCTACGGCGCAGACAGCATCGCCCACTGCGAGCCGATTTTTGAAGATCATGCCGGATGGAGCGAAACTACCTACGGCGTAAAAGCCTGGGATGGTTTGCCCAAGAACGCGCAGACGTATCTGAAGCGGATTGAACAGCTCGTCGGCACGCCGATTGATCTGGTATCAACCGGGCCGGACCGCGAAGAAACGGTTGTTGTGAAGCATCCGTTTCGCGATTGAGGATTGCGGAGGGAATTTCGCCCTCGCTGGCGAAATAACCGGCATCACAGCAGCAACTTCGCAATGTTGACATGCGCTGCCGGTCGACGCATAGTCTGAACGGTAAATTAGACTAGACAGTCGTTCATCATGCGCTCAACAATCCGACAACCCGCAACCACATTGACCGCCCCACATTGGCAATTGCAAACCGCAAAAGTGCGACTCAGCGAGTTGGTCGAGGCCGCTTTGCGCGGTGAGCCGCAACGCATCACACGGCGCGGCAAAGACGCGGTGATGGTGGTTTCTGAGGCGTCATTTCTCGCACTCAAACAAAGTGCCAAGCATGAAGCGAGTGATTTTGTCGCGCATTTACTCGCCATGCCGCGTAAGCGCGTCGCGACGACGACGGCAAAGATCAAGTCACGTGCCAGTCAGCTACGCCAGCGTGATATTGAATTGTGAGTATTGGCGAAATTGAACGTGGGATTGAAAAGGCGCGCAAATCTGACGCTGCGTTTTCGCTCGAATTAAGCCACTGGCTGGAGACGCTGTTGACGGTCTATGGCGATCACGTACTGCCCGTGTCGGCAAACGTGGCGCGGCGCTGGGGCAATCTTTCTGCGAAGCTCGGAAACGACGGCGCAGATATTCTCATCGCTGCAACAGCACTCACGCATGGGTTGACCGTCGCCACGCGAAACGTCAGGCATTTCGCGCCGACCGGGGTATCCGTGGTGAATCCCTTTGAGCGTTAGTGGCGGTGGCGGCGTTAGCAACGCCACTCCTAGTCGTAATACCGCAACAACGTGGTGGCTAATCTTTATCGCCTGGCTGATCGCCGCCGTGTCCACACTCGGCGCATTGTTTTTTGGCGAAGTCATGAATCTGCCGATCTGCGTGCTCTGCTGGTATCAACGTATTTTCATGTTTCCGTTGGCGCTGATGTTGCCCTTCGGTTTGTTTCCTTGTGACCGCAACGTTATCCGCTACGCATTGCCGCTCGCGATGATTGGCGCGTGCTTTGCCGTCTATCACCAGTTACTCATTGCCCGCATCATTCCGCAATCGCTCAAGCCTTGCACGCAAGGTGTGCCGTGCACAGAAACGGTGATCCAATGGTTCGGATTTGTCACCATTCCGCTATTATCGGTTGCCGCTTTTTCTAGCATTGTCGTGCTGCTATTCATCGCTTATTTTCGAGGATCCAAGTGAAGCACATTTTCATTGCCGTCGCCGTCGTCTTGCTGCTGACGTTTGTCATCGCCACACTCCACTACAACACCAAGGTTGAAAGCAACGTCCCGTCGCCATCTTCATCGCCATCGCAAACGCCATCGCAATCGCAAGCGTTAAGCCCGGCGAATGCGGCGGCGCTGATCCGCATGCACTCGCCCTCAATCGGCAAAATCGATGCCCCCGTTGTCATCGTCGAATTTATCGACCCCGCCTGCGAAACCTGTCGCGCCTTTTATCCAATGGTCAAAGAAATCATGGCCGCGAACCCGGACAAAATTCGTCTGGTGCTACGCTATCTCCCATTTCACAAAGGCTCCGATCAGGTTGTCGCCGTGCTGGAAGCGGCCCGCAAGCAAGGCAAATTCTGGCCCGCATTGGAGGCCTTGCTCGGCGCGCAAGCCGCGTGGACGCCACACCACACCGCCAACGTGGATCTCGCCTGGAAACATCTCGACGGACTGGGCCTTGATCTGGAAAAGATGCGCGCCGATATGCGCTCGCCGGAGATTGCCCGATTGATCGCGCAGGACGTTGAGGATGCGAAAATCCTCGGTGTAGACAAGACACCCGGCTTCTTTGTGAACGGCCGGCCGCTGGTTGATTTTGGGTTTAAACAATTGAAGCAACTGACCGATGATGCGCTGAAGGAAGCGAATCGCTAATTTTTAGTAAACCCCAGCATTGGCGGGCTTCACGGGCCATAAATGCCTGAAAAGCCGCACCAGTGATAGAGTTTGGCAATGTTGTTGTATGCCAATACAATCCCGGTCACCATGCGCAAACTCTTCTACGGCGACAACCTGCAAATACTCCGCGAGCAAATCGCGGACGAATCGGTCGATCTGATCTACCTCGATCCGCCGTTCAATTCCAAGCGCGATTACAACCTGCTATTCAAAACGCCGAAGGGCCATGAATCCGACGCGCAGATCACCGCGTTTGAAGATACCTGGCACTGGGGCGGGCAGGCGCAGGACGAATTCCGCGAATTGATGAAATGCAACAACACCGAGGTCTCGCAGATGATGGAAGCGCTGCGCGCCTTCCTCGGCGAAAACGACATGATGGCCTACCTCACCATGATGGCCAATCGGCTGCTGGAAATGCACCGCGTGTTGAAGCCGACGGGCAGTTTGTATTTGCACTGCGATCCGACGGCGAGTCACTATTTGAAGATTGTGTTGGATGGGGTGTTTGGGAAGTTGAATTTCCAAAATGAAATCACGTGGAAGCGAACTTTTGCTCATGGGAATGTGGGACGAAATTTTGGGAGCGTCGCAGACACTCTACTTTTTTACACGAAGAGTCCAGACCAATATGTCTGGAACCAACAATATCGCGTATTGACCGATGACGCGACGACAGAGAAGTATCCCCAGCATGATGAGGACGGTCGGACGTGGCAATCAGTAACTCTCCGAAATCCCGCACCACGACCAAATTTGCACTTTCCGTACAAAGCGAGCAATGGTGTGACATACCATCCGCACGTGAATGGATGGTCATGCAATCTTGTGAGAATGCAAAAATACGACAAAGAGAAACGGCTGCATTTTCCATCGAAAGCTGAAGGTGCTTTGCGACTAAAAATGTATGCCGATGAAAGTTTGGGTGAGCGACTTCAAAATATATGGGAGGACATTTCACCCATCTCCGCTAATGCGCAAGAGCGCCTCGGCTACCCAACCCAAAAACCCCTGGCCCTACTCGAACGCATCATCTCCGCCTCCAGCAACGAAGGCGACGTCGTCCTCGATCCCTTCTGCGGCTGCGGCACCGCGCTCGACGCGGCGCAAAAACTGAAGCGCAACTGGATCGGCATCGACATCACGCATCTGGCTGTCTCGCTCATCGAGAAGCGACTAAAGAACCGCTATCCCGAACTCGCCAAGAAAGGCGCATTCACCATCGAAGGTGTGCCGCAGGATTTTGCCGGTGCGCGCGATCTGGCCGAGCGCGATAAACATCAGTTCCAGTTGTGGGCGTGCGCGCTGGTGAACGTGCAGCCATATCGCGGCGGCAAAAAAGGCGCGGATCAAGGCATCGACGGCATGGGCTTTATCGAAGTCGCGAAAAGCAAAACGGAAAAAGTGCTGGTGAGCGTAAAAGGCGGCGAGCACGTCGGTGCGTCGATGATCCGTGATTTGAAAGGCACCGTGGAGCGCGAGAAAGCCGCCATCGGTTTGTTCGTCACACTCAAGCCGCCGACCAAACCGATGACCACCGAAGCCGCGAGTGCAGGGCACTACGAATCACCGCATCACGGCGCGTACCCGCGCATCCAGATATTGACGATTCAGGGATTGCTCGACGGCACCGAACGCCCGCACTGGCCCGACCTTTCATTTGGCGAGCAGAATTTCAAGAAGGCGAAAGCGGCGGGGAAGAATACGAAGCAGAAGGGACTGTTCGAGGAATAGGCTCGTCGTTTTGTATTTTTTGTTGGGTTAGGCGTAGCCGTAACCCAACTCGGTCTCGGCAATGGCGACCGTCGTTGGGTTACGCCGCAACGCGTCTAACCCAAGCTACGCAACTAAACTTCGTCATTCACAGTATTTTTGATGCCGCATCCATTGGCGCCAAGCTAATATCAATCGTGGAGAAAACAAATGCTCATCAATTGTGTTGCCTACCAGGACGGCAAAAAACTCGCTGACATTTCCAAGGGAGACATCAGCGAATACGTCAACCGGCCCGAGTGTTTTGTTTGGGTCGCATTGAAGGATCCGGATGCGGCGGAACTGGCCGAAATGCAATCTGAATTCGGCCTGCATGAACTGGCCGTGGAGGATTCGCGGCATGGGCATCAGCGGCCTAAGATCGAGGAATTCGGCGATTCGCTGTTCGTGGTTCTGCACAATCCCGTAGTGACGGGTGACGATCTTACGGTCGGCGAAGTCGACATTTTTGTCGGCCCGAATTACATCCTGTCGGTTCGCAATGGTGTCGAACAGGGATTCGTCGCAGTTCGTGAGCGTTGTGAGCGCGAGCCTGAATTGTTGAAGCACGGCTCTGGTTTCGTGTTGTACGCGCTGATCGATGCCGTGGTCGACCGCTATTTTCCGGTGCTCGACAAACTGGAAGTGGAGCTGGAAGAAATCGAGGATCGGATTTTCTCAGGAACCGAGCAGCGCGCCAACATCGAGGCGTTGTATGCACTAAAACGCAAACTGATGAAGTTGCAATATGCGGTGGTGCCATTGCTGGAGGGCATTGGCAAACTTTATGGCGGCCGGGTGCCGCAGATTTGTATCGGCATGTCCGAGTACTACCGCGACATCTACGACCACCTCATCCGCATCCAGCAATCGATTACCAGCCTGCGTGAGATGGTGGTCACCGCGATCTCGGTCAACCTCTCCATGATCACGCTGCAGGAAAACCAGACCACCAAGCAATTGGCGGCGTATGCCGCCTTGATCGCGGTGCCGACGCTGATCGCCGGCGTGTACGGCATGAATTTCGATCACATGCCGGAGATAAAGTGGTTATTCGGCTACCCGATGGCGCTGGCGCTGATGTTGGGTATCGATATGTATTTGTTTCGGCGTTTTCGCAAGACGGGGTGGTTGTAAACGGGCGTTCCGCACTAGAAAATCGAATCACCCGTTTCAAATCGAATACCGAAACTCAGCCAGCGCCCATCGCGCCCCGCACCACGCTGTGCGCCGACCGATGAGGTGAATTGAACGTATTTGGGTAACGCCCACCAGCGCAGCCCGGTCTGTACCGTTTCCGGCTGGCCACGCTGCCCGTAAACTTCGCCCAGCAACGTCCAGCGCGGTGTCGCCTCGTGCTCGGCGGCGAGCGCCCAGGTCAATCTGTTGCGGCGTGCGCCCGGATCAGCTTCGCGATCTGACACCACACCAATGTTGGCGTGCAACATCGTCGCGTCGAACTGCCGACTGAATAGTGCATTCAGATAATGCTGCCGCGTGCCGGATTGTTCGCGTGAATGGATCGCGCGGACGGTTGCCGCGCCGATGCCAATCGCCCACTCGTCAGGGCCTGCAGGCGAGAGCACTTTTTTGAATTGATAGACGACGCTATCCATGCGCGCACCTTCCTTTGGCGCAACATGCAAATGACCAAACCCGATTT
>JAYURJ010000086.1:0-4989 GCA_043756275.1 Betaproteobacteria bacterium
CGATCCAAGGCTGTTGAAGACCGGGCTGAAAGCCAAGGCGCCCGCATCAGCGAAACTATTGACATTAATGGAAATGCTTGAGGAATTGCTGGCCGAGGGCCGCAGCATCTTGTTGTTCTCGCAATTCACCAGCATGCTGGCGCTCATCGAAACCGAGCTTGAGACACGTGGCCTCGCTTACGTAAAACTCACCGGCACCACGCGCGACCGCAAGAAGCCGATAGCGCAATTTCAATCGGGCGAGGTCAAGCTGTTTCTGATCAGTCTCAAGGCCGGCGGTACCGGACTCACACTTACTGCAGCCGATACCGTGATCCATTACGACCCGTGGTGGAATCCTGCGGTAGAAAATCAGGCGACCGATCGCGCGCATCGAATCGGCCAGGTCAAACCAGTATTCGTCTACAAGCTCATTGCCAAAGGCACGCTGGAGGAACGCATCGTGGAGATGCAAACGAAAAAAGGTGCACTGGCGGCGGGAATACTCGACGGGGATGTGAGTGCGGCAAGCGCGTTGGGTGCGAAGGATTTGCAGGCATTGTTTGAGCCGATGCCGGAGTAGCTGGTGTCGGGTTACGCTGCGCTAACCCGATCTACGAGGTACAACTTCCGTTCAAGCAGTGAATACCCAAAAGAACAACCGTAGGTCGGATTAGCGCAGCGTAACCCGACGCATGTAGCGATGCCATCACTCATACCCAATGCCTTCCAACTCATTCGCATTCCCTCCCCAATCCGCCGGATACACTCCCGCTGCGACATATTGCCGAAAGCTGGAATATGGCCAATCCATCGCGGTCGAGACCAGCCCATGCTTCACGGGGTTGAAGTGAATGTACTCAACGTGACGAACAAAATCTTCCTTGTCCCGCAGCATATGTTCCCAATAACGGTGCTGCCAAATTGATTGCTCGCTTTTCGCCAATCGAGCGCGGTTAGGCTCTGCGCGCAAGTCTGGTTCGCAATGTTTCGTAAACCACGTTTTGATCAGTCGCCAGCGAATCGCAAAATCGGCGTCGCCCGGCGGCAACGTCCATATGCAATGAACGTGATCCAGCAAAACTACCATCGCATCAATTTCGAACGGTCGAGTTGAACGCACTGCGCGAAACGCAGCCCGCAAGACCTCCACCGATTCTGGTGACGCGAGCAACGCGTCGCCGTTTTTCCGTCACGACTGTAAAGAAGAATGATCCGCCTGGAATAAAAGCGCGTCGGTATTTCATCTGGGGTTGTCGGGTTATGCTGCGCTAACCCGACCTACATTCTCGGGAACGTGCACCAGCTACCTCCGCGCAAACATCAACCACCTGAACGAAAAAAGTTGTCGCGAGAACAGCACCAGCAGCGTGGCAATCATGCCGAAATGCACCGGCCACATCCCAATCCAGGGCGAGAGCTGCCCTTGTTCGGTCCACTTCTGAAATACGCTGAGCAGGCTGTAATACAAAAAGAAAATCAATACCGCCATGAACAAATTGCCGGACGCGCCCGCCCGCGGGTTGACGAACGACAATGGCACTGCCATCAGGGCAAGCACCATCGCCGCGATAGGCAGTGCCACACGCCAATGAAGTTCGGCCAGCCGCGACATGCGAGTGACATCATCTGTGGCGGTGATCAACGCCCACGTTGATGTTTGTTTTGAATTAGGTGCATCGGCTTTGACCTCGCGCGCTTCCACACGAATTTTCTGCGTATCAAACTCGATGATGCGGAAATCGAGTTTGCCCGGCGTGCCTTCGTAGTCACGACCGTTCTTCAACACCACAAATTTATCGCCATTTGCTTCGATTTTCAGGAATGCAGATTCTGCAACAACAATACCGGGACGACCTTCGGCGTTGTATTGCACAACAAAAATATTGCTCAGCAGGCCCGTGTCGCTGGCGGTATTGTCGACAAAGAAAATGCGATTGGTGCCGCGCGATTCGATAAAGCTCCCGGGCGACAAACGGGCGACATCATCCTTGCTGCGCAAAATGCGCTGGTATTCAGCACTTTGTGATAACGCCCACGGTGTCAGAAAAAGGCTCAGCAGCCCCGTGAGCAAGGCGATCGGCAGACCGAATTTCAGCACTGGCTTGATCCACGCCGCAATCGACAACCCGGAAGAAAACCAGACCGGCATTTCACTGTCCCGATAACTGCGTGACAACGCCAGCAACACTCCGATGAACAGCGACAACGCCAGCAGTACCGGCAGATAGCCGAGCATGGCAAAGCCCATCAACGCCATGACAGCTTCCGGCTCGACCGCACCAGCCGAGGCGCGCCTCAGGAACACCACCAACTGCTGCACCACCATGATGGCGACCAGCACCGTAATGACACCCAAGCCGATGCTGGTAAATTCTTTGGTGATACTGCGCTGGAAGATGGTCACAATGGGATGGAAGGGTGAGTGAAAAGATAAAACATCGCGGCAGCAGGTACTGCGCTTTGACTGCCAAACCCGAAACCGGTGATAATTGCGGTTTGTTTGCCCGTCCCGGCAACCTGCCAGCGGTGACACACAGACCAGCAATGCATAAGGAGAACTCTCGTGGAATTTAGCATAAAAGAAGGCGGCGACCTCTCGAAACTCAAGACCGACTGCGTCATCGTCGGCGTTTTTGATTCAAAGAAACTCTCCTCTGCTGCGCAGGCTCTGGACAAGGCATCGAAAGGCGCGATTCTTGCGGCGGCAACATCGGGCGACATTTCTGGCAAATGTGGCAGCACATTGTTGTTACAGGCGGTGCCAAATATTGCGGCAAAGCGCGTGTTGCTGGTGGGTTTTGGCGCTGAGAAAGAATACGGCAATAAAATTTATGTCGCCGCCATGTCAGCCGCATTCAAGGCCTTGAAAAAATCAGCCGCGACCGATGTCACCATTCCGCTCAATGCCAAGCATGCATCAGCCGACATCGCCTGGAAAGTGGAGCAAGGCGCGATTCTTGCCATCGAAGGCGCGTACCGTTTTAACCAGATGAAGAGCAAGGCCGATAACAAGCATGTCGGCAAGGCGCTCACATTCCATCTGGACGGCAAGGTTAACGAGAAAGCGCTGAATGCCGCCATCAAGCGCGGCAATGCCATCGGTGAAGGCATGAACCTCACCAAAGACTTGGGCAACATGCCGCCAAATATCGCCACCCCGGCCTATCTGGCAAGCACTGCGAAGGATTTGGCCAAGACATACAAATTCAAATGTACCATCCTTGAAAAAAAGGACATGGAGAAACTGGGCATGAACACGCTGCTTTCGGTTTCCAAGGGCTCGTACCTGCCACCGAAGTTCATTGTGCTTGAACACAATGGCGGCAAAAAAGGTGCGGCGCCAGTGGTGCTGGTAGGCAAGGGAATCACCTTCGATACCGGCGGTATTTCCATCAAGCCTTCGGCTGAAATGGATGAAATGAAGTACGACATGCAGGGTGCCGGCTCCATGCTGGGCGCGATGAAAACGGTGGGCATGATGAAGCTGCCGTTAAATGTGGTGATGCTGGTGCCCACCTGCGAAAACATGCCCGGCGGCAATGCCACACGCCCCGGCGACATCGTCAAATCGATGGCAGGCCACACAGTTGAAATCCTCAACACCGATGCCGAAGGCCGCCTGATTCTGTGTGACGCCCTCACCTATGCGGAGCGTTTCAAGCCAGCAGTGGTGGTGGATGCGGCAACGTTGACGGGTGCGATGGTGATTGCGCTGGGCCATATCACCACCGGTATTTTTGCCAATGACGACAAACTCGCCGCTGAACTTGTGAGCGCGGGCGTTGTAGCCAATGACGCTGCGTGGCATCTGCCGATGAGCGATGAATACGATGCTTTGCTGAAAAGTAACTTCGCCGATATTCCGAACATCAGCGGTGGCCGCGCAGGCGGTTCGATTACGGCCGCATGCTTTCTTGGGCGCTTCACGAAATCGTACAAATGGGCGCACATGGATATCGCCGGTACCGCATGGAAATCCGGCGCCGACAAAGGTGCGACTGGGCGTCCAGTGCCGTTGTTGGCGAATTTCCTGTTTAAGCGGGCTGGTATTTAAGGAATCGCTGGTTCAGTCCTTCGACAAGCTCAGCACGAACGGACACTTACTGATTCCGTTCGTGGTGAGCTCGGCCTGTGCTGAGTCTATCGAAGCATCGAACCACATTCACATTTGACTTGATCAGAGGCTCCCTAAGCCGTTCTTCCAGCGATATCACCAACTGCACGACCCTTCCGCGCGCGCGGGAGGGAGAATAATCAAACCGCAATGACCGAAATAAAGTTCTTCTTCAACGTCGACAATAAATTGCATTTCGCCTGCAAGCTCGCCAAGCGGGCGTTTGATGATGGTCGCAAAATGATTGTGTACGCGCCCTCAACAAGGCTTACTGATGAGTTTGATCGCCTGCTGTGGACGTTTTCGCAGCTCTCCTTTGTGCCCCACGTAAAAGCGGCGCATCCGTTGGCTGCTGAAACACCCATCGTGATCGCCAATGACGATACGGGTCTCACGCATCATGAGGCCCTGCTCAATATCGGCGATGAGCCGCCGCCGTTTTTCAGTCGCTTCGACGCCCTGCGTGAAGTGGTTAGCGTGGACGCAGATGACCGTGCCAGCGCGCGTGAACGCATGAAGTTTTACAAATCGCGGGGTTTCGAGGTGCAAACTCAAGATATGCTGGCGCATGGATAAAGATCTCGAACTCGCCGGACAGGTTGACGCGCTATTGGGCAGGCACGGTCGCGCCGTTGAAGCGATTGATGATCGTAATGTGCCGCTGTTGACGGATCTGGTCGAAGCACCCGATTGGAAACCTGCTGCGGCACCCGCCAATGTAACGACACCGCTAGCGCCGCTATCTGTTCAGCCTCCGGCGTTGCCGATAGCTGCTGCGCCTACCATATTGAAGGAATTATCCGAACAGGAAATCGATACGCTATCGAACGATATTTTCACGCGCGTACTCGACCGGCTCGATCATGACCTCGCGACCAAGCTGGAGGATAGAC
>JAYURJ010000087.1:0-4988 GCA_043756275.1 Betaproteobacteria bacterium
ACTCCCCTGCATATTCGCCCCCAACATATTCAACCCAAAAAATTGCTCCTTCCGATTCACCAGCGCGTATGCCTTCTTGCATGTTGCCGCGCCAAACAGTAATAACAAATTCGCGTTGTAATGTTTGGGCTCTTCAAGTTGCAGAATATTTTCAATACACCGATAAACGCGAGCACGTTCTTCACCCAATTGCCCAAACTGGCTGATCCATGCACAGCCATCCAGCGCGGCATCGGTATCGCCCGCGGCCAGACCCAGTAATGCTTTCAGCTCACCCACGCGCAAGTCCACCCACGCCGTGCCCGCATCAGCCGCCAATCCGATGAGTGTTGTGATGGGCAGGTTTTCGGCCAAATCGAGTTCATCAAAAATATCCAGCAGGGCGCGGCTCTCGTCTTGCGTGAGTTTGGGTAAACGCAAAATGGCCGGGCGCACTAAATTGCCGACGGTGTTGTTCTCCCATTGCAGTTCTTCGATCGGGTAGATTTCTGACATGCCGGGCACAAAAATGCGGCAGGCGTAGACACCGAGATGCGTGAAGTCGGCGACATAAATATCGTGACCGCTGTCGTGAATGCATTCCACCGACCAGTTGTAATCTTCCTCTGTTGTGGTGCCGAAATTCCAATCGACGAATGGATAGTCTGGCGTGTCGCGTAAAAATTCCCAACTGATCACGCCGCTGGAATCGACGAAATGGATTTCCAGATTTTGCGCATCGGCGATTTCGTTCATGTCGAAGCCGGGTGCCGGGAAATCGCCGAGCGAATCTAGCGCGCGGCCTTGTAGTAGTTCGGTCAAGGCACGCTCAAGTGCTACTTCGAAGCGCGGGTGGGCGCCGAAGCTGGCGAATATGCCCTGGTCTTTCGGGTGCAGCATGGTCACGCTCATCACCGGATATTTGCCGCCTAGCGATGCGTCCTTGACAACAATGCCGAAGCCTGCCTTACGAAGGCCACGAATGCCTGCCGCAATGCGCGGGAATCGGTTGATCACTTTTTCAGGTACGTCGGGCAGGCATATGCCTTCGCGGATAATTTTGAATTTGATGTCGCGCTCAAAAATTTCCGAGAGCGCCTGCGTGCGCGCTTCCATCATCGTGTTGCCGGCCGACATGCCGTTGCTCACGTAGATATTCCCGATGACATTCACCGGGAATAGGGCGGTCGCGCCATCGCGCAAACGTGTGTAGGGAATAGTGCAAATGCCGCGTGTGGCGTTGCCGGAATTGAGGTCGATCAGTTGGTCGGCACGCACGGCTTTGTCGGGGTTATAAAATTTTTGCAGATCGGGCGTGAGGATGCCCTTCGGCCATGCCTTGCCTTTGACAGGAAACCATTGCTCGTTCGGGTAGTGCACAAATTTATTGCGGGCGATTTTTTCGCCGAGATAAAAATGCGTCCAGAAATAATTGGTGCTAAGGCGTTCGAAAAATTCGCCTAAAGCGCTCGCGCGCGCGGCGAGTTCGGAGCCGCCTTTGCCATTGCTGAACAAGCGCGTGCAGTCGCGGTCAGTCACGTGCACCGACCAGATGTTTTCGATTTCGTTGAGCCAGGAGCGTTCTTCGACGTGAAAGCCGATGGCTTCCAGCTTGCCCAAGAGCGTGGAGATCGATGATTCGAGGGAGGCGTCTTTGCTGGGGATGAAGGTTTCTTTGGTTTGCATGGGTTTTCTTTGTTGATGCGCGAAGGCGATATGTTACGCAGGGTGAAGCGCTGGTGCTTTTTTATTTTTAGGCAAATTTGCGGAGAGCAATGCGAGGGGGTTCAGTCGGTACAAAGAGCGTGCGTGACAGTGAGCCAAAAATCCTCCTCAGTCCTCCTTTAAGAAAGGAGGAAGTGCCTCACGAACACCCCGCAGGAGACAGACAGCGCGAAACTCTACAAACCTCTAGCACTGGCGCGGCGTTTCAGGCAGTTTTGCTTGAAACGCCGCGTTAAATGGCGATCTGCGTAGTGGGAACGGCGAAGGCCGGGGTCTAAGTTTGCCAGCAGTATCAGTTACTTAAAAAACTTGGATACCGGCCCGGCGCAACCCTTGTGGTTGTTCGCCGGTACGACGGAGTTTTTAGAAGTTCCCTAGTTTCAAACGGAGCCAATGGCAACGCATTCGCGCGACATCAATGTTGCCCTGACTGCGGGCGGTAACGTGTTCGCGAATTTCGCTGGCGCATGCATACCGCTGCGCCGCCGCCTCTCACAGCGCCGTTATAATTGTTTATCGACAGGAGTTTTCAACATGCATAGCCCCGCTTACGATGCACTCACCGCCACTTGGAAGCGCTTGCATCACTTCGGCCATCTGCAGGCGATTGCGTCGTGGGATCGTTCGGCGTTGATGCCCGTCAGTGGCAACGATGCTCGTGCGAATGCGATGGCAGAGATGGATGGCTTGTTGCACGGCATTCGCACCGATCCGCAATTGGCGGCAAATATCGAGAAGTCAGAAGGCGAAAAGCTTGATGATTTTCAGCGCGCCAATCTGCGCGAAATCCGTCGCGACTGGCGCAATGCGAATGCGCTACCGGCAGCGCTCGTGCAGGCGCAGTCGCTGGCGATCTCGCGTTGCGAACATGCATGGCGTACGCAGCGTCCGGCCAACGACTGGCAGGGTTTTCTGGGTAATTTCCGTGAGGTATTGAAGCTCTCGCGTGAACAGGCGAAATATCTGGCTGATCGCAGTGGCTTAAGCCCGCACGACGCGCTTATGGATGTCTATGAGCCCGGCATGACGGGCGAAATCGTGGATCGTTTGTTTGGCGATTTGCAGCAATGGCTGCCTGAACTGGTGCGGCGTGTGCGCGAGAAGCAATCACGCGAAACGGTGCAGGTACCGGTCGGCCCATTTTCGCGTGATGGGCAATATGCGATGGGCCTTGAGGCGATGAAGCTGCTGGGTTTTGATTTCAGCGCGGGTCGGCTGGACGAAAGCGCGCACCCGTTCTGTGGCGGTGTGCCTGAGGATACGCGGCTCACCACCCGATATCGTGAAGACAGTTTTGTCGGCAGTCTGTGGGGTACCATGCACGAAACCGGACACGGGCGCTATGAACAAAACCTGCCGCGCGAGTGGCTGGGCCAGCCGGTGGGTTGGGCGAGAAGTGCTGGCATCCACGAAAGCCAGAGCTTAAGTTTTGAAATGCAAATCGGCCTCAGCCGCCCATTCGTTGGTCTTCTCGCGTCGCGCCTTACCGCGCAATTCGGTAGCCAGCCTGCGTTTGAACCTGAAAATCTTCACCGCTGGCTCACGCGCGTGCAACCGAGCTTTATACGTGTGGAGGCAGATGAACTCACGTATCCGTTGCATGTGATCCTGCGTTACCGGATTGAGCGCGATCTGATCGAAGGTCGCATCGAAGCCGACGACATCCCAGCGCTGTGGGATGTGGCCATGGCCAAGCTTTTGGACACCGATACCCGCGGTAATTTCACCAACGGCTGCATGCAGGATGTGCACTGGGGCAGCGGACTTTTCGGCTACTTTTCCAGCTACACGCTGGGTGCGATGTACGCCGCGCAGTGGTTCGCAACAATTCGCAGCCGCACACCTGATCTGGATGTGCGCATGGCAACTGGTGATCTGGCCCCGGTGTTCGATTGGCTGCGTGAGAATATTTGGCAGCAGGGGAGCCGCTGGACTACGACTGAGCTCGTCACGCGGGCGACGGGAGGGCCGCTTGATGCGGGGCACTATCGGCGGCATCTTGAGACACGGTATCTGGGCTAATTAAACCACTTGAGGAATTGACAATGACCATCGGTGTTGGCGGAAAAACAATGGAAGCTGCATTGGCGGCACTGTCAGACATGACGGCAGGTGTTGAGCCGATCACAAGGCAAGAATTTTCACAGCGCATCGCCAATGCGCAGGCCGCAATGCTGGCACAGGGCATCAAAGCAATGTGGGTGCATGCGGGAACTAACATGACGTATTTCACCGGCACCAAATGGCATCCAAGCGAGCGCATGGTCGGTGCCATCATCCCAGTTGCGGGTGCCATCGAATATATCGCGCCCTATTTTGAACAAAATACGCTGCGCGATTACATGGTCATCGAAAGCAATGTGAGCGTCTGGCATGAGCATGAAAGCCCTTATCGGTTATTTGTCGATACCTTGAAACGCATAGCAATTTTGGCCGACGCAGTTTCCCCGTCATGCATCGGCTTGAGTGAAGACACACCATTTTTTATTGCCGATGGCATCGCACAATTGGCGGCAGGTTTTAAGCTCGTTAATGCGCAGCCCGTTACCGCGCATTGCCGGTCGCGAAAATCGGCAAGCGAAATTGCGCTGATGCAACGCGCCAAGGACATGACGCTCGAAGTTCATAAAGCCGCAGCAAGCATCATGGTTGCCGGCATCACGACCACGGCGGTAAATGCATTCATTCACGAAGCACACAAAAAGGTTGGCGCATCGGGATCGTACTTTTGCATTGTGCTGTTCGGCGAGGCCACGGCATTTCCGCATGGGGTGAAGAATCCACAAACGCTTAAGCACGGCGATATGGTTCTGATTGATACCGGCTGCCAGATCGAAGGCTATATTTCCGACATCACCCGCACCTACGTGTTCGGTGAACCAAACCAGCGGCAACGCACGGTATGGGATGCTGAAAAAACTGCGCAGGCGGCGGCGTTCAAAACTGCACAACTCGGTGTGCCATGCAGGGAAGTCGATCTTGCGGCACGGCGTTCACTGGTCGCTAGTGGTTTTGGCCCTGACTACAATCTGCCGGGTTTACCGCATCGCACCGGTCACGGCATCGGCATGGATATCCACGAGTGGCCCTACCTGGTCGGCAGCGACCAGACGCCGCTCGACGTGGGCATGTGCTTTTCGAACGAGCCGATGATCTGCATCCCCGGCGAATTTGGCATACGCCACGAAGACCACTTCTACATGACCGAGGCCGGCCCGACATGGTTCACCGAGCCAGCCCACACGATAGACGATCCGTTCGGCCTGGCGTGCTGAACCCCATGC
>JAYURJ010000088.1:0-4960 GCA_043756275.1 Betaproteobacteria bacterium
TAGTGCGGTCATACCCGTGCGAAAGTAGGTCATCGCCAAGACCCAATAAAAGCAAAACCCCTGAAGTTATCTTCAGGGGTTTTTGCTTTTGTGCTGCAGATCTTAGCCAAAGAAAGGCGACGCACACATTGAAACCTCAAAGCGGACACCGCTTTCGTCGCCCAGATTTTGCGCGGTCACCGTACCCTCATGAAATTCCGCTATCAAGCGAACGATAAATAGGCCCAAGCCCAGATGGCTGCCATGTTCACCGCCTTCACGCCGCGACGACACCATCGAACTAAATAGACCCGTAGTGATCTCGGGGGAAAGCGTTTTGCCTTTATTTTCGACCTGAATACGGACAACGCTCATTGATTCAGCAAGCAAAATTGTCACCGATGAGCCGGGCTGCGCAAAATCAACGGCGTTCTGTACTAATTTATCGAGCATCTGCGCGATGGCATCGGCGATCACCGCTCGCACGATAGGAGTATCCGGGCGATGGAACACGAAACTTGTTGAGGGAAACGCAAGCCGATAGCCCTCTACACAGCCTGTCACCAGATCCGTCAGATCGCAAGGCTCCTTCTCAGAACCTATGAGCATGCCTTCAAGTCGTGTCGCCTCTGCCATTCGGGAGATCAGCGAAGAAAGCCGCTGTACGCCCTCGTCAGCACGAGTAATGTAAACCTTCCCCTGATCGGAAACTTCACTGGCGCGAAGATTGTCCAGCGACGACCTCACCACGGCAACAGGCGTGCGCAACTCATGCGAGAGTCGCGCCGCCATCTGTTCCAGATAATGGTTGTATTGCGCCAACCTCTTGAGGATCGTTTCCAAAGAAAGCGACAGCGCACCAATTTCGTCTTTTGAACCAGAACCGGAAATTGTCCCGCGAATCCGCCCCTGCGCATCAATTGCTGTTTCAGCCTCGTGCTGAAGCACACGCACACGATAGGCAAGTCGCCATGCAAATATAAGCAGGGCACCGAAGCCGACCAGTAACACAACAAGCGTCATTGTCAGCAATGATTCCAGTGCGGCAAACGTAATCGACTGCGAGCCGCTGGTCGTTTCTTCCACTACCACAGCACCAATAATATTGTCACCCTGCCACACTGGTTCAGCGGCGGAGATGACAGTTGCGAGCCCATTGCGTGCATAGCGGGGATAGGCAGTGGGCTGCCCGGATAGTGCACGGTCAACTTGCGTCATTACCGCACGGGTTACCTGGGCTGAATCTTCGGAAATTGGTGAGCCGGGATCTTGCGCAAACAAGCGAATGATCGGACGAATTGCGCTTGTATAGAGCTGCTGAAAGAATCCCGCTTGCACCTTAGCAGCATTATCGCCACCGTTCAGATTTCCCGCGAGCCCACGCACGCGCGAGCGGGAATCAACCACCCAGATGCGTGTTGCTGTTTTTGCGACGACACCAAGTATTTTCTCTATCTCACCGGACGGCAAATATACCGATCCAAGTTGTGCCGCTGCTTCAGGGTCGGCGCTGCCAAAAAGTGCGAGCAATTTGCGTCGTTCCAATTGTTCGGATTCGTTCTCGGATGTCTGCACCACGAACAACTGGGGCCGATCCGACAACGTTACCGAAAGCAGTTTAGCCGCGCTCACCAACACCTGTCGTTGCCCATCACGCAGGAGCTGCTCCATTTGCTGGACAAAGCGAAACCCGATGATCGGGATCAGCAAGAGTAGCAGCGCGATCAGCAGCAGCTTCGCACGGATGCTTCGAAAAAAATTTGGAAGCGCCATCAGCTCGCGTGACGTGCGGCGCGGATGCGCCAAGGGTTCAAAGTGAAAATATAAAACACAAGCATTGGTGAGGCTTGTGGCGGCATTGTTGCCTGAAAGCCGCACCAATGCTTGTGTTTATACATTTATGCGGCATGCCAGCGATAGCCCATGCCGTACACCGTTTCAATTTCATCGAATGTCGCATCGACCGCCATGAATTTTTTACGGATACGTTTCATGTGCGACGTGATCGTGTTGTCATCCACGGTGAGCTCGGCCTCACGCATCAACTGATCGCGATTTTTGACGTGACCTGGAAATTTGACCAGCGCGTGAACCATCCAGAACTCGGTGACAGTCAACACCACGACAACATTATTCCACATGACCGAAAGGCGATTGATATCGAGGATCACTTTGCCGCGGTGTAAGACATCTTCGGCGCGACTCGGCAGCTTCATCGCTTCCATGCGACGAAATAATGCCGCGATGCGCGCAAGCAGATGCGGCATGCTTACATCTTTGGTCACGTAATCGTCGGCACCCAGTCGCAGACCCGAGACCACATCGAAATCGTTGTCACGTGCGGACAGAAAAATAATCGGTAGCGAGGACGACATCGCGCGCAGATCGCGACACAAGGCAAATCCACCGTCGATTTCATCCCCCAGGCCGATGTCCAGAATCGCAAGATCCGGCAGCCTGTTTTTGAAGCCCGCATGCGCCTCGGCGCGAGCGGCGTATGTCTCAACTTCATAGCCATTGCGACGCAATGCATCGCTGTAATTCTGGCGAATGGTTTCGTCGTCCTCAACAATTGCGATGCGTTTTCCCATTTGCTCGTTTCCAGTTTGGCAATCTGTTTAGTTCTGCCATGAATATACCGCAACGCTTTGTCAGCAGCGGTTCGACAGAGCCAACCGCCATTTTTTCGCCACATTCAATCTTCGCTGCGTCATTTTCGGGTCACTAAAGCGGCCCGTATCGTAGCGCCAAATGCTCTTGTCGATCACCAACACTTGGGGCACAAGATGAACATGACATGGGCAAACAAAAAAACACCACCGCAGCAAGCAGCAGGGCGCGCGCAATTGCCGCTATGGGATTTCCTTAAAATATTTTTTGCCGCCGTCATTTGCGGCGTGGTGGTTAGCATTATCGGGGCCGGGCTCACAGTGTTGTTAGCACAGGATGCATATGCAATCACGTTTCCACCGGATAGTGGCGCGGCGAATAAAAACGAAGCCAAGGTGGACGCGGACACTTCCACAGCAATGCAACCCTCTCCCGGCATGTTGCTCATCGGTGACGGTTGCGGTAGCGAAGCCAATATTGTTGACGCCGTCGAGCGTGACTGGAAGGTGACGATCAATGGAAAAAATATCGACGTACGCGTCATGCAGACCTTCATCATGCCCGATGGTGAAACGACGGCCGCGACATTTGGGGCGCTGCTCCCTGCAGGCGCACGCCTGCTGCGGCTGACTGCACATACGACAGGCACTATATGGCCAAGCAAGGTGTTCGATGCAAATTCGTATGCACAGCTCAGCCTTGCCGACTTCCGCAAATTTTCACGCAAAGGATTACTGGTCGTTCAAGACGACGATGGTGCAATTTCAACCGAGGCCATCATTAATGTCTCTGCATCTGATGCCATCACCATCGAGTACACCTATCGCATCACAGCCGATGAAGCTCCTGATGCGCAACTGCTGAATGTTTCGCTTGCCAACCACAGCAATACGGAAAATCAAAGTTCGGTACGCGGCACAGTGTGGGTGGAATGGTCGGGCAAAACGCCCTTGAAAATTGTCAACATGCCTAGCGGCGCAGCACTGGAAGCGACCGGCACAAGAATCACCGGTCTTTCATGGTCAACCGATCAACTCGACTCCGAGCGCCGCTTTCAACTTGCGTGGTCGATGTAAATTCAAACAGAACCTCGGAGCCGGACGCCTGCGCCTTACCCCGCCCGCACGCACCTCATGCGCGGCGCAGGCGTCCTCTGGGCCAACAGAAAAGCAGTTTTCAGACATAGTAAATGCTGTATATTAATACAGTATTTACTATGTTGAGGAAACGACGATGGCGCTGCGCACAACCAACCACGCATCAGGAACCCAACGCGATCAGATCCACAAAGGTCGCGGCGCGGCCTTGAATGTGGAGGGCCGTTTCGAGCAATGGCAGCGCGATGCTTTCGACGATGGCTGGATTGCCGAGGTGGAAGAAGAAATCAAGCTGACCACCGTCATCACGCATGAAACCGCGAAGAGCATTATTTCGCGCAATGATTCACCGGACATTCCGTTTCGCTACTCGGTGAATCCTTATCGCGGCTGCGAACATGGCTGCATTTATTGTTTTGCACGCCCTTCACACGCCTATCTGGGGCTTTCACCGGGGCTCGATTTTGAGACGCGACTATTTGCCAAGGTGAATGCACCAGCGTTACTGCGCGAGGAACTGTCCAAGCCCAGTTTCAAATCGGACGTGATCAGCATCGGCATCAACACCGATGCCTACCAGCCGTGCGAGAAAAAATTCCAGCTCACGCGTCAGTTGCTGGAAATCGCATCCGATTTCAATCAGGCCGTTGGGTTGATCACCAAGTCCGCGCTGATCGAGCGCGATATCGACATTCTGCAAAGCCTCAGCGCGCGCAATCTCGTGCATACCACGCTGTCGATTACCACCATGGATCACCATATCTCGCGCTACCTCGAACCGCGCACGGCGACACCGGCGCGGCGCATGCAGACAATCAAACGTTTGGCTGACGCTGGCATTCCGGTCGGCATCAATGTGGCACCGGTGATTCCTTTTCTCACCGATCACGAATTGGAAACTTTGCTGGAGACCGCGCGCGATATGGGTGCGACTTCCGCTGGCTACATATTGTTGCGGCTACCCTGGGAACTGAAAGAGCTATTTCGCAACTGGCTGGAGAATCACTTCCCGCTTAAAGCTGCGCATGTGATGTCGCGCGTGCAGGAGATGCGCGGTGGTCGCGACAACGATCCGAATTTTGGTTCAAGAATGGTGGGCGAGGGAATTCTCGCGCGTTTGCTTGAACAGCGCTTTGCCAAAGCGTGCAAGCGACTCGATTTGAATAACGCGGGAAGACGACAGATACAGCGATTGGATACGTCAAGGTTCGCAGTGCCGGGAAGGCCTGTGCAGGCTCAGCTTGCTTGGTGAGCCGGGGTTTTAGATACGTTGG
>JAYURJ010000089.1:0-14788 GCA_043756275.1 Betaproteobacteria bacterium
CCAGCGTCGTTCGCTGCAACGTCACTGGAGTTGAGGCATGCCTCAACGCCTTCGCGGGGACGACGAATGTTTGATATGTTCGCTACTACGTTATTAAATTAATGATCGAGAAACGGAATTACGACACTCATTGCCTAGCGAGTCTTTCAAGCCGCCAAAAAGAAAGCAGCCCCGAAGGGCTGCCTGTGCGACTTTTCCGTTCATGCTTGAGAAACTCAAACCCGCGGTTCGCCCTGCGCGTTCACGTTGACCGTCGACCCCGGAGGCGACGTCATCTGGACACGATATTCCTGGCCACGAAACTCGTAAGTAACGTCCCAGTAATCGGCCCGTGCCTGACGTGGCGCGGTCGTACAACGCTGCACATTTTGGGTATAGACGGGCTGACCGTTGCTGTCGCGCCCGACATTGGCACCGATGGCGGCACCGGCGATAGCGCCACCGGCAGTTGCGACATCTTTACCGCGTCCGCCACCTACCTGGTGACCAAGAATTCCACCGATGATCGCGCCCGCAATGGCACCAGGAACGTTCGCGCTTCCCTGATCCTGCACCACTTGCTCGCGTTCCACCCAGCAGCGCTGCTCAGGTGTGCCCACGACGGCGCGTACCGATGTAACGCGCGCAGCAAACAGGCGTTCGTCGTCACGGCGTTGGTAGTTGTAAAAGCTCGCTGGCGGAGGACTGTACCGATATTCTTCGGTGCGCTGATAGCCAGTTACGGCGCGTACCGATGAAATGCGCTGGTTCAGGCCGACTTCGGCGAGAGAAGCATATTGGCCAGGACGCAAGATGACACAGCGACCGCCAAAGTCTGCGTCCTCACAGACCTCACGCGCCTCGCCAACCACGATTACCGACGAGGCACGGTCATTGAAGCCAAACCGACCGAAATTGTCGATCTGGTCTCGGGTGGCGAAATTTCGACCCTGAAAGCCTTCATTCTCGTAAAACGTAATTTGTACCCCAGTAACCACCGGTGCAACTGGAGGAAGCACGGGACGGTTCTCCTCGAACCGTTCGTTCGAGCTCACCACGCGGACAGATGAAATACTATCGTTCAAACCTATCGCTGCGAGCGACGGATACCTGCCTGGACGAAGGACAACGCATCGACCTGCAAACCACGCGTCGTCGCATGCCTCCCAGAAGTCGCGGGTCACGACCACCGACGAGGCGCGGTCGCTGAATCCCTGGCGGTCAAAGTTACCGACTTGATTTTCAGTCGTAAACGTGCGGCCAGCAAATCCTTCCCGCTCGTAAAAGGTGATTTGCGGCGTCGCGGGAATGGGTGCGTAACGATTATCCGCAACGCGGACATCCCTGGTCACCCGCTGCACCGACGAGATACTTTTGTTCAGGTTCATCGCTGCTAACGACGGATAGCGGCCCGGGCGCAATACCGCACAGCGGCCACGGAAGTCGGCATCTTCGCAAATTTCCCAGCGCCCGCGCAGCACCACGACAGAGGAGGCGCGATCATTGAAACCAGTGCCCTCAAAACTTGAAATTTGGTTCTCGGCTGTAAAGGAGCGGCCCTCAAATCCTTCACGCCCGTAAAAGGTGATTTGTGCGACTGCTTGGGCCGAAATTGCCAGTACCGCTGTTGCCAACACTGTTTTCAATATGAATTTCATTGTGTTCTCCTCAATGAGTTTGCGTACACGACGCGATCGTTAGTTTCCAGCGCACATCATGCTGCCAGCCATCGGGGCACGCCAATAGGACAACATTGCAAATTAGGGTGGTGTTTGGACTACAAATGGGAATCTGCCGTGACTATGCGCACCTTGCGGTCACGTTCCACCACTGTTCGATTAGTCCCTGTTCGCCCTGAGCCTGTCGAAGGGTTTCGTCCATCAGACCTTTCGACAGGCTCAGGGCGAACGGGCTATTTTTTGCTAAACGAAACAGTATTGGGTCACGTTCTGCTGATTCACAAGTATCCGGCGCGTTACTGGATGCTCACCGGTTATAGCGTCGGGGTCGAATTTCTCCAGTGCGCCCGCCTGAGGCGTGACGCCCTTGAACCGCGTTCACGTCTTCTCACGCCAATGCTCCTGTGTGTGCTGCCGCACAAACGGCCTCGATAAGAAAGTGCTAAATGTAGACACGCAATCGACCCGCTGAAAGCAATCTGCATCGGCACAGCACTTGGAGTTAAGCCACACTGTCCAGTTCAGGCGTGAGACAGTTCTGGCACTGGTCACGCGTATCGTAAAAACTGCTATCGAATGTACTGAAGGCGCACAAATGACTTACTGTATTGGCGTAATGCTCGACAAGGGTATTGTTTTCGCTTCCGACTCCCGCACCAATGCGGGCGTGGATAACTTCGCCAAGTTCTGCAAGATGACGGTGTTCGAGAAACGTGGCGACCGCGTCATTGTGTTGTTGAGCTCGGGTAGTCTGGCGGGGACGCAGGCCGTCATCGGCGTACTGAACCAGCGCTGCACCGATGGCAGTGGCAATGTGAACCTGTGGACGGCGCGCACCATGTTCGATGTCGCCATGCTGGTGGCCGACGCGATGCGCGATATCGAGCGACGCGATGGGGCGTACCTTGAGCAGAGCGAGATGAGTTTCAATGCCTCATTCATTATCGGCGGGCAGATAAGCGGTGAGCCAATGCGGCTGTTTCGTATTTATGCGGAGGGCAATTTCATCGAGGCGGGCATCGATACGCCATTCTTCCAGACCGGTGAAACCAAGTATGGCAAGCCGATTATTGATCGCGTGATTTCGCGTTTCACGCCCGTCGAGGATGCCATCAAGTGTGTGCTGGTGTCATTCGATTCGACCATGCGCAGTAATTTATCGGTGGGTATGCCGATCGATCTGCTTTGTTACGAGTGCGACAGTCTTGAAGTGCAAAAACGCCGCCGATTTGAAGAAGGCGATATTTATTTCAATGCACTCAGCCGCGAATGGGGCGAAGGCACCAGGCAGGTGTTTCGCCAACTACCTCAGCTTGGCTGGTGAAAGCTGCATAGAGCGTTGACATTTGTACTTCTACGGTCGCCCGCCCGGCGCGATCACACAGCAGTACCCGGAGAACCACCATGAAAATTCGCGTCGGCTTTGAGATGGTCTACGACTGCCCGCAACCAACACCGATGATTTTGAATTTGAATGTTCACTTCACGCGGGTATCGGATCTTATTGGTCGCGACGATTTGATGTTTGACCCGCCCATTCCTGTTGCCGCCTATCGCGACAGCTTCGGCAATTGGTGTACCCGCATCGTCGCGCCGCAAGGCCGCACGCGCGTGTCGGCCGATGTGGTCGTGAATGATTCCGGCAAACCAGATGTGATTGTTCCGCTGGCGCAACAATTGGCCGTGGAGGATTTACCTGAAGAGACGTTGCTATTTTTGCTCGGCAGCCGCTACTGCGAAACCGATCAACTCTCCGAGACCGCCTGGCAACTTTTCGGCAATGCCCCAACCGGATGGGGCCGGGTGCAGGCGATTTGTGATTACGTGCATCACCATATTGTTTTCGGCTACCAACACGCGCGCAGGACCCGCACAGCGCTCGAGGCATATCACGACAAGACGGGAGTCTGCCGCGATTACGCGCATCTGGCCATCACGTTTTGCCGCTGCATGAATATCCCGGCGCGCTACTGCACCGGTTATCTGGGCGACATCGGTACGCCCAAGCCTTGGGGCACGATGGATTTCGCCGGTTGGTTTGAAGCGTTCCTCGACGGACGCTGGTACACCTTCGATGCCCGCAACAACGTGCCGCGCATCGGCCGCGTACTCATCGCGCGCGGACGCGACGCGTCTGACGTGGCCATCAGCAACACTTTTGGCCCCAACACGCTGGCAAGCTTCAAGGTGTGGACCGATGAGGTTGGCACGCAACAGGAGTTCACTCACGCGCGTTCGGGAAGTGGGGTTGACTGAAGTGCGGCGCGTGAAATTCGCTAAATCACGGTGAACAAGTTGCCGATGATGGTCAGAAACTTGTAGAACGCCATCTGACGGGCGTTTTCGGGCAATTTATTCCCGAAACGCTCGCCAGTGTTAGAGTTTTACCGAAGGGCACTTCTAAAAATCTCCGTTGTGCTGGGTCTGTCGAAGCAGTCATGGGCTAAGCCATTGACTCCGCGTGGCCCATTCAACGCTCCGACGAGCTCAGGCAAAACGGGAACGGGATTCGAGAATTAGAAGGTCACTTTCTCAAGCCCTACAAGCTGCGCAGATGCTCCTCCCGCAGCCGACTTACGAACCTCGTCCTTCTCGGTGCCCCCACACTCGCCATGCTTGCAGCCTCGGATGCGTGCGTTGCTAGCAACACTAAATAAAGCGTCGTACTTGTATCAGCCGCCACGCGTACTTCTTTCACACCAAATTCAGCGTCTGGCCGTACGCCGAGCAGCCCAGCACATGCGTCTGCAAAAAAAACTGGTTGGATCGGCCATCAGACGTTCACGCGCGGCGGCGTTGGACTTTACGGATCGCATAATGAATTCATCGACTTCGTGTATGCGATCCGCTACGGTGGCACTAATCGAATTTGCACGCTGGCAGGCACTAGTTGGACCGATCGGTTTTCCGCAGGCACGGCACGTCCCGTTAGACGGCGAAGATGCAAGCACTTCCGGCGTAGCGCATCCAAGATGGCAATCTGGCAGCAGCAACCAATGCAACTCAGGTGTTTCTTCAACCACGTCAACAGCGTCGATTTGCCATAGATAGTCAAGTGGCTTGATACCGAGGTTTTCATGGATCGCCAATGCGTGTAGGTAACGCGGATTGCCCAGCAACGCGCGACGAAAGTCCACATCTCGTTCCGCACGCGCCGAGAGCCTCACAGTAATTCCCCACCGGTCAAGACGCTCATCTGGCTGCAACTCAAGCACCGGCCCGTGTGTCCAGTGGGTCATGAAGGACATCGCCAGATCCATATCCTCAAGGACGTTCATCATCCGTGCGACCGCCAGATCCGCTCCCGCACCAGGAATCGCCGCGGATGCCAAAACCAATCTCATTGCCTTCTCTCTCGCTAACATGATCTCACTCCTTTGTTGTGGTGATACGGAAAATAGTGCCACGTAAAAAGCACGGGGGGTCTCGACTCAACGACCAGGTACAGCCATCGAAAATGCCCTGCGAATGGCGGGCAATGCGTCTAACGCTGCCCGCTCTCCCGCCGCGACCAACTGCTGCCGGTCGCTAAACGTAAACTGCCCGGTTGTCTTGGGAAGCACCGGCGCAACCACGAAGTCGGCATCCGCCTTTTCATACTCTTTCAATCGATGAGCCGACACCGCATACGCCTGAAACAGCACGCCGATTGCGCTGTAGACAAACGCATCTTCTGGCGGATAGGTAACATCGACTGCTATGACGACCCTCGCGCCGAGTTCACGCGCCTTCGCAACAGGTAGCGGGCTGGTCATTTGGCCATCGCTGTAGTGATTGCGATTAATGTAGACCGGTGTGATCACGCCGGGAACTGCGCTTGACGCAACTACGGCAAGACCGGCATCACCTACATTAAAGGCAACTGCCTTACCGGTAGAAAGCTCAGTGGCGACCGCCGCAAAACGAATCGGGAAATCCTGAATATGATGGTGCTTGAGGTGCGCATCGAGAAATTTATGTAGTTTGTCCCCACGTACAAAACCCATCGCACCGGGCAGAAAACCAAGCCCTGGCAGAACAAAGTCTGTCAGCAATGATGTGTCCATTTTTCCCGCAACCACCTCCAGCTCTGCCGCCGTCAACCCGGAGGCATAGAGAGCACCGACAATGCTGCCCGCGCTGGTGCCGACGATAATGTCGGGCTTCAATCCATGCGCTTCCAACACTTTAATGACACCCACATGCGCGAAGCCGCGCGCTGAGCCACCCGACAGCACTAATGCGACCGGTGACTTGCCGGACGGAAATGGCTGGGGTGCGATAACTGCTGGAGGATTGCTGGACTGCATGGGCGGTTGAAATGTCGCGCAGCCATTTAGTAGAAGTGCGCCAAAGAGGCCCAGAATCACGAGGGTATTCACGTCATCTCCCCGATAGAATCGATATCGGCGGTGTGGTCCGTTCAGCGTCGGATTGTTGCGGGTGCCGACGCCGCATCAATAAATATGCCGCTGGTATGACAAACATAGACAATAACGGTGCTGTAATCATGCCGCCGATCATGGGTGCTGCAATGCGTTTCATCACCTCAGAACCTGTGCCGCCGCTCCACATGATCGGGAAAAGGCCGGCAAGAATGACGGCGACCGTCATGGCCTTGGGTCGCACACGAAGGACGGCACCTTCGCGGATCGCAGCCATCAGTGCAGAAATGTTAGCGCTGCCCTGAGTAAGTTGTTTTTCCCAAGCCTGCTTCAGGTAGAGCAACATGATCACGCCGAACTCAGCGGCAACGCCTGCCAGCGCGATAAAGCCAACTGCGCTTGCCACTGACATCGCATAGCCTAGCGCGTACATCAGCCATAGCCCCCCCACCAGCGCGAAAGGCAAGGTCGCCATGATGAGCGCGGCCTCGTCAAAGCGTTTGAAGGTGAGATACAGCAGCACAAAGATGATCAGTAACGTGAACGGCACCACAATCTTCAGCTTGGCTTTGGCGCGTTCAAGGTATTCAAACTGTCCCGACCAGGCGATCGAATAGCCGGGCGTGAGCTTCACCTCTTTTGCCACTGCCTGTTGCATGTCAGCCACCGCCGATTGCAGATCGCGTCCGCGTATATCGACATACACCCAGCCGGATGGGCGCGAGTTTTCGCTTTTGAGCATCGGTGGACCATCCGTAATCCTCACTTCAGCGACCGCAGACAAGGTGATCTGCGCGCCTCGCTCGGTAATAATCGGCAGGTTGCGAATATTCTCAACGGAGTCCCGAATTTCGCGCGGATAGCGAACGCTGATCGGGAATCGCTGTAGCCCCTCAACTGTTTCGCCGATGTTATCGCCGCCGATGGCTGCCGACACCACGCTCTGCACATCAGACAAATTCATGCCATAGCGCGCAGCAGCCAGTCGGTCGATGTTGACATCGATATAGCGCCCGCCGGTCAGGCGCTCGGCCAGTGCGGAGGTCACGCCCGGCACATTCTTGACAACGCGTTCTACGTCAGCGGCAATGCGATCAATCTCCGCCAGATTTGCGCCCGATACTTTTACGCCAACCGGACTTTTAATGCCGGTGGCGAGCATGTCGATGCGATTGCGAATTGGTGGAATCCACAGATTGGCCAGTCCCGGCAGCTTCACCGTACGATCCAGTTCCTCGACCAGTTTTTCCGGTGTCATGCCAGCACGCCATTGTTCACGCGGCTTGAACTGGATAGTGGTCTCGACCATCTCCAGCGGCGCCGGATCGGTGGCGGTCTCGGCGCGGCCGATCTTGCCAAATACCTGCGACACTTCAGGCACCTGCATGATGAGTTTATTGGTCTGCTGCAGAATCTCCGCTGCTTTGCCGCTGGAGAGTCCCGGCAATGCCGAGGGCATATACAAGAGATCACCCTCGTCCATCAGGGGCATGAATTCGCCGCCAATCTGCGTGGCAGGGTACGCTGTCGCAAGCAAAATTGCGATGGCGACGGCGAGTGTGGTCTTGGGAAATGCCAACACCTTGTCGAGCAGGGGTCGGTATACGGCGATAAGGAATCGATTCAGCGGATTCTTTTGTTCATCCGGAATTTTGCCGCGAATCAGGTAGCCCATCAGTACCGGAATCAGTGTCACTGACAGTCCTGCCGCGGCTGCCATCGCGTAACTTTTTGTAAACGCAAGCGGTGAGAACAGTCGACCTTCTTGTGCTTCGAGTGTGAACACCGGGATGAACGACAGCGTGATGATCAAGAGAGAGAAAAACAACGCAGGCCCAACTTCGGCCGCGGCACCGGCGATGACCCGCCACTGCTCGTCACCACCGAGCTTCTGGTTCGGATGGTTGTGGTGCCACATCTCAATGTGTTTGTGCGCATTCTCGATCATCACTACCGCCGCATCTACCATTGCGCCGATGGCAATCGCGATCCCGCCCAGCGACATGATGTTGGCATTGACACCCTGATAATGCATGACGATAAATGCCATCAATATGCCCAACGGCAGCGAAACGATGGCCACGAGGGCTGAACGCAAATGGAACAAAAACGCGAAGCACACCACGGCGACGACAATAAATTCCTCAATCAGTTTGCCGCGTAAATTATCGACGGCACGATTGATGAGATCAGAACGATCATATGTCGTGATGATTTCCACACCAGCTGGCAATCCCGGTTTCAATGCTTCCAGCTTAGCCTTTACGGCGGCAATCGTTTCCAGCGCATTCTTGCCCGAACGCATGATAATCACGCCTCCAGCGACCTCGCCCTCGCCGTTAAGCTCAGCAATGCCACGGCGCATTTCAGGGCCGATCTGAATGCGTGCGACATCCTTCAACAATACCGGCACGCCGGACTCGCTGGTAGCAACCGGAATGGTCCGAAAATCGTCGAGTGATTTCAGGTAGCCGCCGGAACGGACCATGTATTCGGCTTCACCCAACTCCAATACTGAGCCACCCGTTTCCTGATTGGCATTGCGGATCGCGGTGACGACTTTGCCATGCGGGATGTTGTAGGCACGCATACGATCCGGGTCGAGCACCACCTGATATTGTTTGACCATGCCGCCGATGGTCGCGACCTCGGCCACATTCGGCAATGTCTTCAGTTCATATTTCAGAAACCAATCCTGCAAGGCACGCAGTTGCGAGAGATCGTTGCGACCCGTTCGATCAACGAGGGCGTACTCATATATCCAGCCGACGCCGGTCGCGTCCGGGCCCAACGAAGCCTTGGCATTCTGTGGCAGACGCGCCTGCACTTGATTCAGGTATTCCAGCACCCTCGAACGTGCCCAATACAAATCTGTGCCGTCTTCAAACAATACGTAGACGAAGGAATCACCAAAAAACGAGAAGCCACGCACTGTTTTCACACCCGGCACCGACAGCATGGTCGTTGTCATCGGATACGTAATCTGGTTCTCGACAATCTGCGGCGCCTGCCCGGGGAAGGTTGTGCGGATGATGACCTGCACATCCGATAAATCTGGGATCGCATCCAGAGGCGTCTGCCTCACCGACCAAACGCCCCACGCAGCGACGATGAACGTCACCAGCAGCACCAGAAAGCGATTGATGATCGACCAGCGAATCAGTCCCGCAATCATTTCTTTGCTCCGTTGGTCGGCGCCATCATGGCATCCTTGGACTGAATGCTGTCTAGCGCCATTTCTCCTTTGGGCGTCAACATCAATTGAAATGAAACCATTCCACCTTCCTTGACGCTCGCAGGCACACCAGCCTTTGGCGCTTTGAATTCCATCGTCATCGCACCCATTTGCATGGACGGTATGGGACCGTGCGAAATGGTTACGCTGTCCTTGCCTATTTTCTCTACCTTGCCATCACCCTTGTGCGTTTCGCCCGCAGCTGCAGGCGCATCACTCATGCGCGTGCCTGTGCTTTTCAGGCTTGCCTCGGAGTCGATCAGGAACTGTCCTGACAGCACCACCTTCATCCCCTTCTGCAAGCCCTTTTTAATTTCGGTCATGCCATTGGCTTCAGCACCGATTTCGACATCGAGTGGCGCGAACTGCTGTTTGCCATCCTGTCCACTATCGGCTGCGATGACGACACTGCGAGTGCCGGTCTGGATTACTGCTTCCGACGGCACCAACAGCACCTCCTGTTTGGGTGACGCCGTCACCGCAATCGTTGCAAACATGCCGGGAACCAACTGGTTCTTCGGGTTGGCTACTTCGATGCGTGCCTTTAGTGTTCGTGTTGCGGCGTTTACCTCCGGCAGCAACGCCGTCACACGGCCCTTGAATACTTCGCCGGGATACGCGGGCACGCTGGCATCAATGGTATTGCCGGGTTTAAGCCACGCAACCTGCGTTTCCGGCACGTCAGCGTTCACCCACACGGTCGAGAGACCGTTGATGCGAAACAGCATTGCGCCGGGCGTCACTGTCATGCCTTCACGCGCCATCAGTTCGCCGACGACACCGCTAATAGGTGCCACCAAGGTGATACGCGGCCGGGCTTTGCCGTCTGCTTCGATAGTCGCAATCACGGCCTCGCTTATGCCGAGCAGAATGAGGCGCTGACGGGCTGCCAGACGCAGACTCTCGTTGGCTTGCGGACTCTTTTTGAGTGCCAGATATTCCTCCTGTGCGGCCACCCAATCGGGCGCGAGAATTTCTGCCAGCGGCTGCCCTTTAACGACTGGATCGAGTGGCGCGCGTACGAACAGTTTTTCGATAAACCCACCAGCGCGCGCTTGCACGACTGCGACCGCGCGTTCGTCGAACGCGACCGCGCCAACGACTTGTAGCTTCTTGTCGAGCGAACCTTGTGTGACTTCAGTGGTGCGGATACCAAGATTTTGTACCACCCGCGAACTGATCTTGACGGAGCCTGCGTCGCTGCCATCATCGCCAAACACCGGCACCAGCATCATGTCCATGAAAGGCGATTTGCCGGGTTTGTCGAATTTCTGTTGCGGGTACATCGGGTCGTAGTAGTACAGGGGTTTCTTGTCCGCGGATGCCATTGAAGGTTCGGTTTGCATTGTGGCCCCTGCCATTGCGCCACGCATGCCGAACCAGTAACCGCCGACTCCTGCTGCGGTGAGCCCAATCGCGGCGAGCGCGAGAACGAGAACGACGTTTCTTTTCATTGTGATTCCTTCTTGTCCGGGAACAGGAAATTGAGATTGGCCCACGCGCGTGCAAGTTCGCCCTGTGCTTGAAGATGATGGATACGGGTGTCGATTTCACCCTTGCGCGCGTCTAACACGGCTGTAAGATCACTCTTACCGCCGCGGTAGGCGGCGAGCGCCACTTCGGTGCGCTCACGCGCCAGCGGGAGCAGGTCGGTCATATAGCGCTGCACCCGTTTTTTTCCAGACTCCCAGTCCGCACCCATGGATTCAATTTCCGCCGTGTGCAAACGTCGCGCGTCCTCGGCTTGCGCACGTACCTGTTCGGCCAATGCCGTTTTGGCGGCAATTACCGGGTCCTGGCGTCGGCTTTGGAATATCGGCAGGTCAATGCGAACGCCAATGGACAGCATGTTTGAGAAGGCAGGGCCACGCTGCGCGTAAGCGACTTCCAGGCTCCAGTCGGGATGCTTGGCAGCGCTCGCCAGCTTGACCTCGGTCTCTGCCATCTCCTGCATCGGCCCGTACATCGCAAGATGCGGGAGGCTATCGATGTGACCGGCAAGGTCTTCGTGCCCCCGTCCGAGTTGGTCGAATGGCGGTGGCGGTTCCAGTGGTTGTTTTGCCGCCACGCCTATCCAGCGGCCAAGCTGGCTTTGTGCTCGGGCCACCATACGCTCCGCATCAATGATCCGGTCTGCGAGTTGCGCGACGGCGAGACGAGCGACGAACGGGTCAGTAGCCTGCCCCTTGCCACCAGCCAGCGCTGCTTGTGCCGCCGTAATTTGTAACTCGCCCTCGCGCGCCAGTTCCTTTAACAAATCAAGCTGGCGCTCGGCGAAATACCGGTCAATCCAGGCGAGCGCGACGTCTCGACGCAGATTGGTCTGCGCGAGTGAAAGGTTGGCAGCTTCCTTCCGCACTTCGGCATTTGCACGATCACTGCGCAAGCCAAGTTTTTCGCCGCGTGTGAACTCCTGCATAAAGCCGATTTTGCGCATGGTCATGAAGTCTCGACCAACGCTGAATCTATCGGCACCGTCCACCGGCAGGTTATCCAGACCGACGATGAGTTTCGGATCAGAGAGTTCACCCGCACTGACACCGACGGCCTCGGCTGCGCGGACGGCAGCAGACTGCGCCTGCAATTGCGGCGCAGTCGCGGCAGCGATGCGTTGCGCCTCAGTGAGCGTGAGAGTAGGCGCGGCGTGGCCCAGTGCGGCCGCAAGTGTTGTAAACGCAAGCGACCAAATGACATTGCAATTGATTCGGAAAAACATACTGCCTCCAGACGAAAACGACAAGAAGCCTGACTCCGGCGGAGTCAGGCGATCAAGAGAGGCAGACGATCAGATCCTGAAGCAGCAGTTCAGGACAGATAGTGGCGGCGAGGGCCGCTCGATAGTTTGCGCAGACAATGCCGTGCCGGACGGCAGCGCATCCGGGGCAAACGGCATGCTGACGACGAAGGCGGCCACAAAATCAGGCAGGTCTGGTGACGTATCAGGACTAACCACCTTGCTGTCTTTGCAATGCTCATGACACAGGCTTGCTGAAATACTGGCATTGTCGGCGCAGCAATCCGCAGCATCTGCTAGCGTCGTTGCTGCCACCGACACCTGTGCCATCGGGCAGGCATATGCGGACAACGCAAGCTGTGCAAACACCACAGCCACGATGCCGATCCAGCCTGCCAGTTGTCGATAGGTGCGTTTCATGTGTTATTTGTCGTTGTTTGTGTTTAGAGCTTACACCGGTCAGAAAGTTCGCGTAGATTTGCGATGCACGCACAATCAACTGACGCGAAATTTCTTAACATGCCCCAGACGCCATCCTCACCCACTCCACCCGCCCGCATCCCCAAAGCCATCTGGGCGCTCGGCTTTGTCAGTCTGCTGATGGATGTATCGTCGGAATTGATTCACAGCCTGTTGCCGGTATTCATGGTCGCTTCACTCGGTGCCAGCGCGTTCGCGGTGGGCTTGATCGAGGGTGCTGCTGAAGCCACGGCGCTTATCGTCAAAGTATTCTCGGGCGCGCTGAGCGATTACTGGGGCAAACGCAAACCGTTGGCCGTGATGGGTTACGGGCTCGGTGCGATCTCAAAACCGTTATTCGCGCTCGCCGCGTCGGTGGACTTTGTGTTGACAGCACGGTTAATGGATCGGGTTGGCAAAGGCATTCGTGGTGCGCCGCGCGATGCACTCGTGGCCGACATCGCACCGCCGGCATTGCGCGGGGCGGCGTTTGGTTTGCGACAATCACTCGATACGGTCGGTGCCTTTCTTGGTCCGCTGCTTGCAATGGCGCTGATGCTGCTGTGGGCTAATGATTTCCGCGCGGTATTTTGGGTGGCCGTGATCCCGGCATTTCTGGCGGTCGGCTTGCTGATCTTCGGTGTACAGGAACCTGAAAAAAAACAAACCGGCAAACGTGACAATCCGATTCGCCGTGAGAATCTGCGCCGTCTGGCACCTGCGTATTGGTGGGTTGTGGCCATCGGCGGCGTATTCACACTGGCGCGATTTAGCGAAGCGTTCCTCGTGCTGCGCGCGCATGAGGGCGGCCTCGCCATCGCCCTCACGCCGCTGGTGTTGGTCGGCATGAATATCGTTTACGCCGTCACCGCTTACCCGTTCGGAAAACTTTCCGACTCCATGAGCCACAAGCAGTTGTTGGCCTGCGGCCTCGTCGTGTTGATCGTTGCCGACTGTGCGTTTGCCTACAGCAATCACTGGACATGGGTGAGCGTCGGCGTGGTGCTCTGGGGGCTGCACATGGGCATTACGCAGGGGCTGCTCGCGACCATGGTCGCCGATACCGCGCCTGAAGATTTGCGTGGCACTGCGTATGGATTTTTCAATCTCGTCAGCGGCATCGCGATGCTGGTGGCCAGCGGCGCGGCGGGCCTGATCTGGGATCAGCTCGGCGCATCGTTCACGTTTCTGGCGGGAATAATATTTTGCGTGGCCGCGTTGATGCTGATTGGCGTGGCACCGGTGGCTTTGCGCAATGCCAAGCAACAAAATATGTAGACCGCCCGCCTCACCCCGACCTCTCTCCACACTGGGTGAGTTCAGGAAAATATAGACTGACCAGGCCGTGGTCTGCTGGCCGTGCGCCGAAGTCGCGGACAAAATCTTCGAGCGCCACCACCGCGAGAAAGATTGTTAGTGCCACGAGCGGTTTCTGGAAACTGATAGCGGTTTGCAGTGCTTCACGGCGTTGCTCGAAGGTCACGTCGCCACCCCCAGAGTCTGGAAGTTCCAACAGGTCAATGGCCTGCATCTGGCGGTGGGCAAAGAGCCCTGAGGCAGAGTTCGTACGCATGCCGACCCACTCGCCCATGAGCGGTTCTGGAAATGCGACTGACGGAGTGAGCATCGTGGGGGCTAACGAATAAGGTAGCGGGCGCGCCACGGTTGGCGCGTCCCAGTGAGCGAAGCGAACGAACTTGACCGCAGTGTTCGGCGTCATGCGTTCACAGGGTCGGCTGTTTGCCGCGGCTCACATGCCAAACTGCCAGCACTTCGACCGCATCGGCTGTGACGCGGTATTAAATGAAGTACCGGATGCGACCTACCAGCAAGCGACGAACGCTTTTGGTTCTTGCGCCCTCGTAGGTGGTGCCAAAGCCGGGCTGCTGTGACAGCAGAGCCAAGGCTTCGCCAATATCTATACGAACAGCGCCAGGCGCCGCTGGTCGATTTTCGGCCCACCATTCGGCGGCCTTACGTATCTGCGATGCGGCGCGCGCCGATACCTTAACGCGAAGCGCCATCGTTAACCGTACTTGCGGAGGCTCTCAAGAAGCTCGTCGGCTGAGACAAACTCGCCGCTTTCGATCTCCGCCATTGCGGCGAGGAGCTCATTTTCGTCTTCCGGCGAGAGAGCGAATGGCTCTTCAGGCTCGCGTGAAAGCACAGCGACAAGCGAGCCCTCGACGAGGGGAACGCCCTCGACGATGACTTTCCCGCCAACAACAGTACCTGTAGTGACTTGCATGGGCGAATAGTACTCCTATGGCGAGAGCGGGAGTGAGACTGACGCCGAACGACTGTTGTTATTGGGCGGTGATTGGGGACAGGCCACGGT
>JAYURJ010000090.1:0-14752 GCA_043756275.1 Betaproteobacteria bacterium
AATCCGGGGCGGAAAACCGCTTCGCGGAACCGTGCGTATTTCCGGCGCAAAGAATGCGGCGCTGCCGATCCTGTGCGCGGCCATCCTGTCGCCTGAAACATTGACGCTGCACAACGTGCCGCAATTGAATGACATCGGTACGATGTTGAAGCTGCTCGAGCAAATGGGCATCACAACGCAGCGCGACGGCGAGACAGTTGTTCTCAATGCGGCCAATCTGGCCAATCCGGCGGCGCCATACGATCTGGTGAAAACGATGCGTGCATCGATCTTGGCACTCGGCCCACTGGTCGCGCGCTTTGGTAAAGCGCGCGTCTCGCTGCCGGGCGGTTGCGCCATCGGTGCGCGTCCGGTTGATTTGCACATCAAGGGTCTGGAAGCGATGGGGGCCACCATCGTTATTGAGGCCGGCGATATTCATGCGAGCGCCACAAAATTGAAGGGGGCGCACATTTTCATGGATATCGTCACCGTCACCGGCACCGAGAATCTGATGATGGCCGCCACGCTCGCTGAGGGCACCACGGTGCTTGAAAACGCCGCGCGCGAACCCGAGGTGGTTGATCTGGCCGAGTGTTTGATCAAAATGGGCGCGCAAATCAGCGGGCATGGCAGCGATGTTATTACCATTCGCGGCGTTGTATCGTTAGGCAAAGCCGAGCACGCTGTAATGCCAGACCGCATCGAGGCCGGCACTTTTCTGGTGGCTGTAACTGCCACCGGCGGGGATGTGCGCGTGACCAACGCCGCGCCGCGCACGCTGGACGTGGTGATCGAGAAACTTCGCGATGCGGGCGCGACAATCACTTCGACCGAGAATGAAATTCATATCGTGAGCAACGCCCGCCCCAAGGCAGTTAATCTGCGCACCGCGCCCTATCCCGCGTTTCCGACTGACATGCAGGCACAGTTTATTGCGCTAAACACCATTGCCGATGGGACTGCCATCATCACGGAAACGATATTCGAAAATCGCTTTATGCATGTGCAAGAGCTGGTTCGCCTGGGCGCGAAAATTGACATCGAAGGCAACACCGCTATCGTCAAGGGGCTGCCAAAACTGACTGGTGCCACCGTGATGGCGACCGACCTTCGCGCGTCAGCGTGCCTGGTGATTGCCGGGCTGGTGGCTGAGGGTGAGACGATTGTGGATCGGATTTATCACCTCGACCGCGGCTACGACCACATCGAAAAGAAACTGGTTGCGCTAGGTGCCGACATCGAGCGCATCAACTGATCATGAATAATTTACATGGTGTCACCACCATCGCTTTATCGAAGGGTCGCATCTTCGACGATACGCTACCGCTGTTGGCCGCCGCAGGCATCTTGCCGCTGGACGACCCGGAGAAATCGCGCAAACTCATTATTGCCACCAACCGTGTCGACGTGCGGCTGGTGATTGTGCGAGCCTCCGATGTGCCCACCTATGTGCAATACGGCGCAGCAGACTTAGGCGTTGCCGGTAAGGATGTGCTGCTGGAACACACCGGCGGGGGTCTTTACCAGCCGCTCGATCTCAATATCGGTAAATGCAACATGATGGTTGCGGTACGTGAAGGCTTTGACTACGCCGCTGCCGTCAAGCGCGGCGCGCGCCTGAATGTTGCGACAAAATTTGTGCAAACCGCCCGCGAGCATTTCGCCACCAAAGGCATGCACGTCAATCTCATCAAGCTGTACGGCTCGATGGAATTGGCACCGCTCACCGGATTGGCCGACGCGATTGTCGATCTTGTGTCGACCGGCAGCACGTTAAAAGCCAATCATCTGGTGGCGGTCGAACAAATCATGTCAATTTCCAGCCGCCTTATCGTCAACCGCGCGGCGCTGAAATTAAAGCGCGATGCGATTCAGCCGCTGCTGGACGCCTTTGAGCGTGCAGTTAAAAAATGAGCGTGGCGATTAGCGTTTTTAGTTCGCGCGATGCCGACTTTCAGGTCAGGCTCGACAAGTTGCGCGCGTTTGAATCCGCGCAAAATATCGACACGGATCGCAGGGTAACTGAAATACTCGCGGCGGTAAGAGCGCGCGGTGATACGGCGCTGCTTGAATTCACGCAGCGTTTTGATCGCTGGCTACCTGCGACGGCTACTGAGCTGGAAGTTTCGCGCGAGCAGCTTCAATCTGCGTTGGCAAATCTTGCTCCCGACATTCGTGCGGCCCTTGAAACGGCCGCCGCGCGAATACGCAAGTATCACGAGCACCAGCGGCAGTCCTCATGGACATTTACTGAACCCGATGGCACGGTGCTGGGACAGCAGGTCACGCCGCTGGATCGCGCGGGGCTGTATGTGCCGGGTGGCAAAGCGGCGTATCCATCATCGGTATTGATGAATGCGATTGCCGCGAAAGTTGCCGACGTTGGTGAATTGATTATGGTCTCGCCAACACCGGATGGTGTGATCAACGCAACCGTGCTCGCGGCGGCGGCACTAGCCGGCGTGGATCGCGTGTTTCGCGTCGGTGGCGCACAGGCGGTCGGCGCGCTGGCTTACGGGACCGCAACCATTCCTCCAGTGGACAAAATCGTCGGGCCGGGCAATGAGTACGTCGCTGCCGCCAAGCGGCAAGTGTTTGGCGTGGTCGGCATTGACATGGTTGCAGGGCCATCTGAAATTCTGGTGATTGCCGACGGCACCAGCGATCCAGACTGGGTGGCGATGGATTTGTTCAGCCAAGCTGAGCACGACGAGATTGCTCAGGCCATATTACTTTGTCCAGACAAAACATTTATCGCCAAGGTTGCTGCGAGTATTGAAAAGCAAATCGGCAGGATGCCGCGTGCTCACATCATTCGTGCCTCGTTGGCCAATCGGGGCGCATTGATATTGGTTCGGGATTTGGCTGAAGCGTGCCGCATTTCCAACCAGATGGCACCTGAGCACCTTGAGCTCTCGGTTGCAGACCCGAAAGCACTGCTGCCGCTGATTCGTCATGCGGGCGCTATTTTCATGGGCGTGCACTCTTCAGAGTCGCTGGGTGACTACTGCGCCGGGCCAAACCACGTGTTGCCGACTTCCAGTACCGCGCGCTTTTCTTCGCCGCTGGGCGTGGTGGATTTCCAGAAGCGTTCCTCCATCATTCAGGTTTCAGCTCGAGGTGCAGAGACGCTGGGCCGGGTCGCCGCCACATTGGCTCGCGCCGAGGGGCTGGAGGCTCACGCGCAATCGGCCGAATATCGGCTGAAACAATGAACACCCGTGCGGCCGAGCTGGTTCGGCCGGAGATTCTCGCGCTGTCGGCTTATCCGGTTCCTTCAAGCAACGGTTTTATCAAACTCGACGCGATGGAGAATCCTTACGCGTTTCCAGAGAAGCTAAAGTCTGAGTTGATGGCGCATCTGGCGGCGGCCTCGTTGAATCGCTATCCTGATGCCAGTGCCAGTGTCCTGCGGGAAGCGATTCGCGAAGCCATGCAGATACCGGCTGCGCTCGACATCGTCTTGGGTAACGGTTCGGACGAAATCATTCAGATCATCGCCGCAGCGTGTGCAAAGCCCGGCGCCACACTGCTGGCCTTTGAGCCATCGTTTGTGATGTTCAAAATGATCGCGACTTTCTGCGGCTTGCGTTACGAAGGCGTGCCGCTTACTGCCGAATTCGCCATTGATATTGACGCGACGCGTTTAGCGATCAATAAGCATCAGCCCGCCGTTATCTTCATCGCCTATCCAAACAATCCCACCGGCAACTTGTTCAGCCGTGAAGCAATTCGCGAAGTCATCACGATGTCGACCGGTCTAGTGGTGATTGACGAAGCTTATTTTGCATTTTCCAGCGATTCATTTCTGAATGAAATCGTCGGGTTTCCGAATGTAGTGCTGATGCGCACCGTCTCGAAGCTGGGCCTTGCGGGTCTTCGTCTCGGGTTTCTTGCCGGTTATCCGGAATGGATTAGCCAGTTCGATAAAGTGCGTTTGCCGTACAACATCAACAGCCTCACGCAGGCAGGTGCTACGTTCGCGCTTAAGCACTATTCGGCACTACTGGAGCAGGCGGCGATAATTTGCGCGGAACGCACACGAATTTCTACCGCATTGAGCGCCATGCCGGGGGTGACGGTGTTTCCATCACAGGCAAACTTTGTTTTGATTAGAGTGATGGACAGCGAGAAAACGTTCAACGCATTGCTCTCGCGTAAAATCCTTGTGAAGCACACTGGCGCTTCCCATCCACTGTTACGCAACACGCTTCGGATTACGGTGGGAACAAACGCCGAGAACACGGCATTGCTTAACGCATTGCGCGACACCATTTAATTCTTACAGATGACCATGAGAACCGCCGACGTCACACGCAACACCAAGGAAACACAGATCCGCATTGCCATCAATCTCGATGGCAAGGGCGAGGCGAAGCTCGACTCCGGAATTGCTTTCCTCGATCACATGATCGACCAGATCGCGCGTCACGGCATGATCGATATCGAATTGAAGGCGACGGGCGATTTGCAGATTGATGCCCATCATACGGTTGAAGACATCGGCATCACACTTGGCCAGGCAGTAGCAAAAGCGCTGGGTGACAAAACCGGCATTCGTCGCTACGGCCACGCTTATGTGCCGCTGGACGAGGCGCTTTCCCGCGTGGTGATCGATCTTTCCGGTCGGCCAGGGCTGGAATATCACATCAGCTTCACGCGGGCGCGGGTCGGCGAGTTCGATGTCGATTTGTTTTATGAATTTTTTCAGGGCTTCGTCAATCACGCGCTTTGCACACTGCACGTCGATAATTTGCGCGGTGTCAATTCGCATCACCAGATTGAAACTGCCTTTAAGGCATTTGGTCGCGCACTGCGCATGGGTTGCGAGCTGGATGCGCGTGCAGCGGGCATTTTGCCCTCGACCAAAGGCGCTTTCTAGACTTCTAGTCCCTGATTACTCGCGTGCATCATGCAAAAAATTGTAGTGGTCGATTACGGGATGGGCAATCTGCGCTCGGTAGCCAAAGCACTTGAGTTCGTTGCGCGCGAGTATGTCCTGAATGTCGATGTCAGCGTGAGTAGTTCGCCTCAACAGGTTGCTGACGCCGACCGCGTGGTATTCCCCGGTCAGGGTGCGATGCCCGATTGCATGCGCTATTTGCGGGAGAGTGGTCTTGAGGAAGCGGTGCGCCATGCTGCGGCGAGCAAACCCTTCTTTGGCGTATGCGTAGGGATGCAAATGCTGTTTGATCGGTCAGAGGAGGGCAATACGCCCGGGCTGGGGCTATTCGCGGGAACGGTGAAGCTTTTTCGTCCAACGAGTGCCTCGCAAAAGGTGCCTCACATGGGCTGGAATACCGTCAAGCAAACGCGCGTGCATCCGTTGTGGCAAGATATTGCTGATGAAGAGCGCTTTTACTTCGTGCATAGTTACTTCTGTGAACCCACCGACGCCATCAATACTGTTGCGAAAACTGACTACGTTGGCCTGTTTACCGCGGCGATAGCGCGCGATAATATTTTTGCCACGCAATTCCATCCCGAAAAAAGCCATCGCGCCGGACTCACTCTGTATAAAAATTTCCTCTCTTGGACAGCCTCCTAGCACCGCGCTTAATCAGACGCTCAATCAATTTCCCCTTTTTATTTTCCTCACTCTGCACCCTCACTCATCATCATGTTGATCATCCCGGCAATCGACATCAAGGACGGCCACTGCGTGCGCCTCGAACAAGGCGACATGCAGCGTGCCACCGTGTTTTCCGACAACGCAGGCGAGACAGCGCGACGATGGAAAGAGCTCGGTGCGACGCGGCTGCACGTGGTCGATCTCAATGGGGCCTTTGCCGGCAAGCCCAAGAATGAAGCGGTGGTCAAGGAGGTTATCGCGGCCATGGGTGACGTGCCGGTGCAGTTGGGCGGCGGTATCCGCGACCTTGCGACTATCGAGCGTTATCTCGACGATGGTGTCGCCTTTATTGTGATCGGCACTGCTGCGGTCAAGACACCGGGCTTTTTGCATGAAGCTTGCGACGCGTTCCCGGGTCACATTATCGTTGCACTCGATGCCAAAGACGGCAAGGTCGCCACAGACGGCTGGTCAAAATTGACTGGGCACGACGTGATTGATCTGGCCAAACGGTTTCAGGATTACGGTGTGGAAGCGGTTCTGTATACCGACATCGGTCGCGACGGCATGATGACCGGAGTGAATATCGATGCCACGGTCAAGCTGGCGCAAGCACTCACGATTCCGGTCATTGCCTCGGGTGGTCTGAATAATCTGGACGACGTGAAAAAGCTGATTGCGGTAGAAGACGAGGGCATCATGGGCGTCATCACCGGTCGCGCAATATACGAGGGCACGCTCGACTTTGCAAAGGCGCGCGCGCTGGCTGAAAATGCAGCGGCTTGACGGTTTCCCGCTGCGCCTTCCAAAAATTGAAAGTCTAGCACTGGCGAGGGTCTCTGGCACAAAATGCCATGAACGCCTCGCCAATGCTGGTTCTACGTATTTTTACAACGAGACTACGCATTGTTAGCAAAGCGCATCATTCCCTGTCTGGACGTCAACGCTGGTCGCGTTGTCAAAGGCATCAACTTTGTCAACCTGCGCGACGCAGGCGACCCCGTAGCAATCGCGCGCAAATACAACGACGATGGTGCAGATGAACTCACCTTCCTCGATATCACGGCCAGCTCCGATCAGCGTGCGATGATTCTCGATGTCATTGAGCGCGTCGCTGATCAGGTATTCATTCCACTCACGGTCGGTGGCGGCATTCGCAGTATTAACGACGTGCGGCGGCTGATGAATGTCGGTGCCGACAAGATCAGCATCAATACGTCGGCCGTGACCAATCCGCAACTGGTGAAGGACGCCAGCGATCACTTTGGATCACAGGCGATCGTGGTCGCAATCGATGCGAGGAAACGCCCTAATGCTCAAGGATGGGAAGTGTTCACGCATGGCGGGCGCACCCCCACCGGGCTGGACGTGGTTGAGTGGGCAAAGCGCGTTACGCAGGAACTGGGCGCGGGTGAAATTCTGCTCACCAGCATGGATCGGGACGGCACCAAATCCGGCTTCGATCTGGCGCTCACACGAGCCATTGCTGAGGCCGTGAGCGTGCCCGTGATCGCGTCCGGCGGCGTGGGCAATCTCGATCATCTGGCCGATGGTGTCAGCGAGGGTAAAGCCGATGCGGTTCTTGCGGCGAGTATTTTTCATTTCGGCGAACACACGATTCAGGAAGCAAAGCAGCGCATGCGCGAGCGCGGCATCGAGGTCAGGCTGTGAGTGAGGTGCTGCGTGAGATGTGGCTGGACGCGGTGAAGTGGGACGACAGGGGCTTGGTCGCGGCCATTGCACAGGATGTCACGACGCAGGAAGTGCTGATGCTGGCGTGGATGAATCGCGACTCGCTGCAACTGACACTCGACACAGGCGACGCGCATTACTGGTCACGCTCGCGTCAGGCACTGTGGAAAAAAGGCGAAACATCCGGACACATCCAGCACGTCAAAGAACTTCGGCTCGATTGTGATGGCGACGCGATCCTGATGAGGGTTGAGCAAGTAGGCAATGTCGCCTGCCACACCGGTCGCCGCCGTTGTTTTTTCAATCTGCTCGAAGACGGACGCTGGGTTGTCAAGGACGACATGAGCAACGGTGCTGCCGTGTTAGCATCGGCTGGCAAATTTCACACTTAATTTATGACTAACGCAGACATTCTTTTTCGTCTCGAACAAACATTGCTGGCCCGCAAAGGCGCAGCAGCAGGTTCTTCCTACGTGGCATCGTTGTATGCAAAAGGGCTGGATGCCGTATTGAAAAAAGTGGGTGAGGAAGCGTTTGAGGCAATCATTGCCGCCAAGGGTGGCGACAAGCAGCAACTCACGGCAGAAACCGCCGATTTGATATTTCATACGCTCGTCATGCTGGCCGCAAAGGATGTCCCGCTGTCTGACGTATTGGCAGAGCTCGCGCGACGCGAAGGCGTTTCCGGCATCGAGGAAAAAAATGCGCGCGTGGGGGCAGCGACAGGAACGGGAAAGGGGATCTAAAAATGACCGCCAACAACACTATTTTTGGCAAGATCATTCGAGGCGAGATTCCCAGCAAAAAAGTCTATGAAGACGATGAAGTGCTCGCCTTCCACGATATTAATCCGGTCGCCGATGTGCATTTTCTGATTATTCCGAAGAAGTTCATTCCCACGCTGGTCGATGTCGCGCCGGAAGATGCGGCACTTCTGGGCAGAATGCTCGCCCTCGTGCCGATTCTCGCCATACAGCAGGGGCTGACCGATGGATTTCGCACCTCGATCAACACCGGACGGATGGGCCGTCAGGACGTGTATCATTTGCATATTCATGTGTTCGGAAATCGGCCAGAGCACGCGCCATTGAGTACCATGGCCGGAGAGTGAGAAATTGCATTGCCGCCTGGCGTTGGTTACGGGCAAGGCAATGGTGCACTCAACGTCGGCAATGGCATCGATGAACCGAACATCCGTGTGACGACGTTGTCGAACTATTGTCGCATGGCAAATCAAACCACTGGAGGTCATCATGGGAAGTTTTAGTATTTGGCATTGGCTTATCGTGCTCGTCGTGGTGCTGCTGATATTTGGCACCAAAAAGCTGCGCAATATTGGCGGTGATCTGGGTGGTGCGGTCAAAGGCTTCAAGGACGGCATGAAGTCCGATGGCGAAGTCGATAAGAAGCCCGATCAAATGGTCGGCTCAACCATCGATGTTGAGGTCAAGGACAAGCAGAAAAGCTAGACGCAAAATTCAGCTCACATGCTGTGTCTGCGTCCAATTTCTGCCTGATATTTCCTCAATCCCTCTCGTCTCATTCCTGAGCACGGAACGGCCATGTTAGACATGAGCTTCTCTGAGATCGCCGTTATCGGCGTGGTGGCGCTGGTGGTACTGGGGCCGGAGCGACTGCCCAAAGTGGCCCGCACCGCCGGCCACCTGTTTGGTCGCTTGCAGCGTTATGTTGCCACGGTAAAAGCGGATATTAACCGCGAGATGGATACCTCGGAGCTTGCCAAGATCAAGCAGGAAATTCAGGACGCGGCCAAAGGTTTTGAGCAGACCGTTCAGCAGCATGCCAGCAGTGTCGAAAAAGAAACGGCGGCAATTAGCCAATCCATCGACCCACAAACACCCGCTTCAAATCTCGCTGTTGCACCTGTATCCACCCAAAGCGCGATGCTGCTTCAGCAAGAGGAAGGCATGCAAGCCAGCGTGGCGGTGAACCCGGCCATCGATACCGTTGCACCGCCCGTCGAACAGCCGCTCGCGAGTGTGCCATTTTCCCATAGAGGTTCTTCTGCCAATGCTGACAACACGATGCAGGCGAGCTTCGACTTCGGCATCGAGCCCGTACGGGCATCAAGATCGACATGAACGATAGCGTCAAAGACACTTTCGTTTCCCACCTCGTTGAGTTGCGCAATCGATTGGTGTATTCACTCATCGCCTTCGGTGTTGTGCTAATACCACTGGTGACGCCACCCTGGTTTTTGGCGGGCAAACTATACGATATTCTGGCGTTGCCAATGATGGACGCGTTGCCGCAGGGCTCGAAGATGATCGCCACCGGCGTGATCTCGCCGTTCTTTATCCCTCTCAAAATTGCGATGCTCGCCGCGTTCGTGGTGGCGCTGCCGTTCATCCTGTATCAGTTGTGGATGTTTGTGGCACCTGGATTGTATAAACACGAAAAGCGCTTTGTGATGCCATTGATTGTATCGAGCACGTTGCTGTTTTTTGTCGGCATGGCGTTTTGTTATTTTTTCGTTTTCAAGATGGTGTTCACCTTCATCGCACAAATGGCACCGGCATCGATTACGGTATCGCCCGACATTGAAAATTATTTCAGTTTCATACTGGGAATGTTCTTCGCCTTTGGTTTGGCTTTTGAGACGCCAGTGGTGGTCGTGGTGCTGGTCGCGACCGGGCTGGTCAGCCTTGACACTTTGCGTGAGGTGCGGCGCTACGTGATCGTTGGCGCGTTTGTGGTTGCCGCCGTTGTCACGCCACCGGACGTAGCCTCGCAATTGGCGCTGGCGATTCCGCTGTGCATTTTGTATGAGATCGGCATCCTGTGGGCGCGCATCTTCGTGACGCCAAAGCCCCGGGACGACACAGAATCAACCGCAGCCTGAAACGATTTGACGCGCGCAGCCCGCGTTAGACCTATTGTCGTTGCTGCCGCGAAACACGCGGTCGCTTCGCAACGTTGATCACCACATCAATCGCCTTTTGGCTGCGCGTAAGTTGAAACTTGGCGTCTTTGCTCGGCTTCAAGCCCGCAATCACGGCCATCGCAGCGACACTGTCCTGAATGCCGTTGCCATCGATGGCGGTGATGACGTCTCCAGGTTTCACGCCGGCTTTATCAGCCGGGCTGCCGCGCACAACTTTCGCGACCAATGCACCCCTCGCGACTTCCAGCTTCAGCGATTCGGCAAGCTCAGGCGTGATGTCCTGAGGCTCAATGCCAATATAGCCGCGCGTAACCGCGCCCTCGGCGATGATTTGCTCCATCACGTCTTTGGCCATCGAAACGGGTATCGCGAAGCCGATCCCCAGGGATCCCCCGGTGCGTGAATAAATCACGCTATTGATACCGATCAGGTTGCCGTTGATATCGACTAGCGCACCACCGGAATTGCCGGGATTGATGGCCGCATCAGTCTGGATAAAATTCTCATAGCGATTGACCCCAAGGCGATTGCGCCCGAGGGCACTCACAATCCCCATCGTCACGGTCTGGCCCACGCCAAACGGGTCGCCGATGGCCAGCACCACATCGCCTACCTGAGCCTTCTCGGATTGTCCGAGGGTGATCGGGTTGAGCCCTTTGCCTTCGACGCGTAGCACCGCCAAATCCGATTCCGGATCAATGCCGACCACCTTGGCGCTGAGTACGCGGCCATCGCTAATGGACACCTGAATATCCTTTGAACCAGCGACCACATGGTCGTTGGTAAGCACATAGCCGCCTCTGTCGTCGGCATTGACGATCACACCGGAGCCCAAACTGCCGCGCGTATCCGGTTCCTCATCCTCGCTGTTGGGTGTGCCAAAAAAACGCTGAAACATGGGGTCATTGGCGAGCGGATGATTGCTCGGGCGTTTTACGTCGCGTGAAGACGAAATATTGACGACCGATGTCATCGCGCGCTTGGAGGCATCCGCATAGCTCGGCCTGGACGTGCCCTGACCGCCAACGGCCACAAGTCCGCCGGGTGTCGATACCGACTCGCGGATTTCCACAACATTGCGCCGCCACGGATTCCAGTCGGGACGAATCAGGGTCACGACAAAAACAATCGCCAGTGTGATCGTGACAAACTCAGCAAAAATTAACCAAAAGCGACGCATGCGGGTGTGACCAAATGGGATGAGGTGAATGAATTAGTATGGGGTCACGTGGAAAGAATCACAATACGCGATCATTTGGCGCGCCCGCAAAAAAGCGCCTGTAAGAGGCGTTTTTTTGCTACATCCTTTGTTGAAAAGGCGGGTAGTGTATGTGCTTGCTTACTTTTTTAATGAATCCCGGATTTCCCGTAGCAGCAAAACATCTTCTGCGGTGGGTGCCGGTGCTGCCGGAGGTGCAGCCTCCTTCAGTTTGTTCATCTGTTTGACGATCATGAAGATGATGAACGCGAGAATGGCAAAATTAAGCACAACAGTGAGGAAATTGCCGTAAGCAAACACGGGTACCCCGGCTTTTTTCACGGCTTCCAACGTCATCACCGTCCCGGCCGGAATCTCTTTGAGCGCGACAAACATGTCCGCAAAATTGACATTGCCGAACACTCTGCCCACGATGGGCATGATGAGGTCGCCCACGACCGAATCGACGATTTTGCCGAACGCCGCGCCAATAATGACGCCAACGGCCAAATCCATGACGTTTCCCTTGACCGCGAACTCCTTGAATTCCGACATCATGCCCATTTATATCCCCTTTATTTGTCAGGCTCGCTGATTGCCTACAGCAGATCTATCGCATGCCTATTGCAGGTTTCAGCGTTCACCCGCCGGGACTCTAAATGCCCACCCTTGGCCATGTCAATCAAAGAAGTGTTAAAGATACGTGTCTGGCCGGTTCGTACGAACGCCGCCGCCTCGCCAAAAATGTGCAAGAAACTGGCGACTTCTGCGCTTGGGGGCTTAAGTTTATGCGCGCGATCAGCTAAAATCATGCGTTGTAGCCTTTGGCGCGCCGAAACAAGGGTTGGTTTTAGAGACCAAAAGTGGCTAAACCCTCCCACGCGCGCCTTTGCCGCACGCATTTTTCGACCTTTATGCATAGAGAATCGATTCCATGACAGCCATCGTCCTGAACCAAGTTGATCCAAAGAAGCGTCGTTTCCTGATAGCCGCCTCCTCCGTTGTCGGGGCAGGCGCGGCAGCAGCCGTTGCCGTACCGTTTGTGGCGAGTATGTTGCCCTCGGCGCGGGCCGTCGCGGCGGGCGCGCCAGTGCCAGTTGATCTGACCAAGATCGAACCGGGCCAGTTGCTCACTATCGAATTCCGCGGTGCGCCGCACTGGGTGATCAAACGCACGCCAGAAATGGTCGCGCAATTGAGCAAAAACGATGCGCTGCTGGCCGATTCAAAGTCGGATTCCTCCAAACAGCCTGACTACGCAAAAAATCCCAGCCGCTCCATCAAGCCGGAAATTTTTGTCGCCCGTGGTGTTTGCACCCATCTGGGGTGTTCGCCGACATTCCGCAAAGAAATTGGCGCTGCCGATTTAGGTGCAGACTGGCCGGGAGGTTTTTTCTGTCCGTGTCATCAATCCAAGTTCGACATGTCAGGCCGCGTGTTTGCGGGCATGCCAGCGCCGACCAATCTGGCTATCCCGCCCTATAAATTTGTTTCTGACACGTCGCTGTTGATTGGCGATGACTCCAAAGGAGCGTAATTAATGTCAAACGCACCCAAACCCGCGATTGCGCCGCCGTATCCCGGTATCGTCGGCAACGCAATTGTCTGGATCGACGCGCGCTTCCCGCTGGTTAAGCTCTACAAAGAGCAAATCGGTGATTATTACGCACCGAAGAATTTCAACTTCTGGTACTACTTCGGCTCACTGGCGATGCTGATATTGGTGATGCAGATCATCACTGGTATTTTCCTCACCATGAATTACAAGCCCGATGCGAAATTTGCCTTTGCTTCCGTCGAGTACATCATGCGCGATGTGTCGTGGGGCTGGCTGATTCGCTATATGCACTCCACCGGCGCATCGATGTTTTTTCTGGTGATATACCTGCACATGATGCGCGGCCTGATGTACGGCTCCTACCGCAAACCGCGCGAACTGTTGTGGATTTTTGGTTGCATGATTTATCTGGCCCTGATGGCCGAAGCCTTCTTCGGCTACCTGCTCCCATGGGGACAAATGTCCTACTGGGGCGCGCAGGTAATCATTAACCTGTTCGGTGCCATCCCGATTATTGGCGATGATTTGGCGATCTGGATCCGTGGTGATTTCAGCATCAGTGATGTCACGCTGAATCGCTTTTTCGCCTTCCATGTGATTGCATTGCCTCTGGTGCTTTTAGGGCTGGTGGCGGCACACTTGATTGCGCTGCATGAGGTGGGTTCGAACAACCCGGACGGCATCGAAATCAACAAAGATATTGATCCGAAGACCGGTACACCGAAGGACGGCATACCGTTCCATCCCTACTACACCGTCAAAGACGTTGTGGGCGTCGTGGTCTTTCTTGGTGTGTTCACGGCCATCGTGTTTTTTGCCCCTGAGATGGGCGGCTATTTTCTTGAAGCACCCAACTTTATTCAGGCCGATCCACTGAAGACGCCGGAACATATTGCGCCGGTGTGGTATTTCACACCTTACTACGCGATGTTGCGTGCGGTGCCGTCCATGTTCGGCTCGCAGTTTCCGGGTGTGGCCGTGATGGGTGCGGCGACGTTGATCCTGTTTACATTGCCCTGGCTTGATCGCGGCACGGTCAGATCGGTGCGCTACCGTGGCCCAATCTACAAACGGTTCCTCGCAGCCTTTGTGATCAGCTTCCTGGTGCTTGGCTATCTCGGTGTCGTGCCCACCACCGTTTGGGGCCAGGTAGCGAAGGGGTTGCCGTTGATTGGTGGCGCTGACGTTGCCACCATTGTCGCGCGCGCGCTCACGGTCGTGTATTTCGCTTTCTTTATCCTGATGCCGTGGTACACGAAAGTCGATAAAGAAAAACCGGTACCGGAAAGGGTGACGCACTAATGAAAACCGCTCTGAAAGTTCTACTTGCCTCGGCCTCGTTTGCAGCCGCATCGGCATTTGCAGCCGGTGGTGCGGGTGTGCATCTTGATAGCGCGCCGATCAACCTGAAGGATACGGCGTCGTTGCAACGCGGCGCCAAGACCTTTATCAACTACTGCCTGAACTGCCATAACGCGCAGTTCATGCGCTACAGCCACTTGACGCAGATCGGCCTGACCGAGCAACAGATCAAGGACAACCTGTTGTTCACCACCGATAAATTCGGTGACACGATGGTTTCGGCGCTTGACCCGGCCGATGCAAAAGATTGGTTTGGTGGCGTGCCGCCGGATCTGACGTTGTCTGCGCGAGTGCGCGGCTCTGACTGGTTGTACACCTATATGCGCGGCTTTTATCGCGATGATTCCTCCACAACCGGCTGGAATAATACGGTGTTCAAGAATGTCGCGATGCCTCACGTGCTTCACGACCTTCAAGGCTCGCCCGCGCTGGCGAAAGTCGGTGAAAAGCGTGATCACGACGGTAAGATGGAACCGGTCATGA
>JAYURJ010000091.1:0-4925 GCA_043756275.1 Betaproteobacteria bacterium
GCCTTCGCGTGTCACTCAGTCGGGGTGTAGCGCAGCCCGGTAGCGCGCCTGGTTTGGGACCAGGATGTCGTAGGTTCGAATCCTATCACCCCGACCAAAGTTTCAAACGTAATCAAGTAAAGTCCGAATCAGTGAATCGCGGACGTTGCTTTCGGTGTTATCAACGTTGCGCCCGTAGCTCATCTGGATAGAGCACCGGCCTTCTAAGCCGGGGGTAACAGGTTCGAGTCCTGTCGGGCGTACCAGCGGCGCGCCGCAAATTCAGCATCACAAAGATCAACGGTGGGTGTAGCTCAGCGGTAGAGTCCTGGATTGTGATTCCAGTTGTCGTGGGTTCGAACCCCATCATCCACCCCAAATTGAAAGACCGGCCTTGAGCCGGTCTTTCAATTTGGCGGCTGATTGATGAGGCAAAAAAATGAAACTCCTGAGCTGGCGTGTCGTTCATGGCGAAAACGCCCTGAAACCCCCGCCAATGCTGATGCCACATCAATTTTTCTGCACCTGCTTCATCGCCTGCTGCTGTTCTCGTTTCGAGTCTTTTTCTTTTTCCGCTTCGCGCTTGTCGTGCTGTTTCTTGCCTTTGGCCAGACCGATGTCGAGTTTGATGCGTCCGCCTTTGTAGTGCAGATTCAGTGGCACCAGCGTGTAGCCGCGCTGCTCAACGCGACCGATCAATTTTTTGATTTCTTCCTCGCGCAACAGTAATTTGCGGGTGCGCACTGGATCGGGATTTACATGGGTGGACGCTTCCGGCAGCGCGGAAATGTGCGCGCCGATCAAATAGAACGCGCCCTGCTTGAGGACGACGTAACCTTCCTTAATCTGTGCGCGGCTGGCGCGGATCGCTTTTACTTCCCAGCCTTCGAGCACGAGGCCGGCTTCAAAGCGCTCCTCGATGAAGTAATCAAAAAATGCTTTTTTATTTTCAGCGATACTCATAAGTCCAATTTTATCTTATTGAGCATTCCCTATTGAATGGCAGTCAGAATGCTCAATCCCTCACCCCAGCCCTCTCCCAGATGCGGGAGAGGGGGAGAAATGCCAAAATTCACTGTCGTGAATTTTGGACAGATCAATGGTAAGTGACGCTGGCTGGCACTCGGCTAAAATTCTCTTTCCATTTTTCCGCCACTCGACCATAAGCATGCCGCTCGTTCAAAAATCCGCACTCGTTCCGCATTCGGCCGCCGAAATGTTCGCGCTCGTTGATGACATCGAACGTTATCCGCAATTTTTGCCGTGGTGTGGCGGTACGCGCGTGTTGTCACGGGATGCATTGACGACAGTCGCAACCATTGACATAAATTACCTGGGCATTCGGCAATCATTTACCACCGCGAACCTGAAACAGGGATCGAAAAGCATGCAGATCACGCTCCGCGAAGGGCCATTCAAGGAACTGGAAGGCGCATGGCACTTCGCACCACTCGGTAGAGACGGGTGCAAGGTATCGTTGCGGCTTGACTATGCGTTTGCCAACGCCGTTCTCGATGCAGCCGTTGGCCCGGTGTTTGGAATGATCGCCAACACGATGATCGAGCGTTTTGTGGAACGCGCCGCAGCGCTGTATGGCGAGCCATGAAAAATATTCAACTGTTGATTGCGTATGCAGAGGGGGACAAGCAGCGCGAGATCGCCGTCGAGTTGCCTGATGGCACCATATTGCAACAGGGGTTGGCGTTACTGGCGGGGCATGTTGCCGATTTACTCAATGGCGAGCAGTTGGTTGCCACAGGCGTATGGGGAAAGGTGCGACCATCGCATTACCTGTTGCGGGAGGGGGACCGGATTGAGCTTTATCGAAGTTTGAAAGCCGATCCGAAAGATGCGCGGCGGGTGAGGGCGGGAAAAAAAGCTAGCTGAGGCTAACAGCTTATCGGCATGACTGATCTCAGTCATCAATGGCGTTGCTTAAAAAAACACCAATGTCATTTCGAACGTAGAGAGAAATCTGCTTATGCCCGATACCCCAACAACAACAGCAGATTTCTCACCCGATGAAACCGGGTTCGAAATGACGGCCTACTAGCCCTTGCAGAAGTCCGCGACTGATTTCTGGGCTTTCGCCATCTCTGCTTGTCGTGCTTCGTCACTCAGGAATTCTCGTGCGCCCGCCTCGGATGTGCGTGCGATAGGACGACCTGTTTCAAGTTCGCGAACAGCCGCGCGTGCATCGCTGCAATTGGTTGCGTTGGCCGCCGCAATTTTTTGATCCGCCTCACTCTTCTTGGCTTTTTCAGCATCGTCGGCTTTGCGTTTGTCGAAGTCTTTAGCGCGATCAAGCAATGCTTTGGTTGGGCTGTTGGCAACTGTAGCGGCGGTAGGGGTGGTATCGACTCTCTTGGCTTCAGTTTTGGTCGCAGTTGCCGGTGGCGGCGTATCGCTGTATTGGACTTTGCCGTCTTTATCGACCCATTTGTAAACCTGTGCTGCCACCGTAGCCGTAGCCAGCAGAATCGCGACGGCGATGAACAGTTGGACTGGTGATTTCATTTCTTTCTCCTCACTACAAATGGGTGGTGCTTAACTTCTGTGCTTCGCCATTAAGGCTTAACGCGTTTTTTACCAACTCACCGGTGCCGCCGAGAGTTGTGCAACGGACAGCCCGCACAACGCGATGACTTCACGTGCATGTCGGCTGGTGGCAACGCTGTCGAATACTTTCGCTGCTGACCGTGCACGCTCAAGTTCTGCAACTGCCGCCGTCCATAGCGCGCGTTTAATGCGCGCCTCAATCACACTTTGCTCGGCAGCTTTCAATATCGTGTCAGCTTCCGCCGTCAGTGCTGACAGCTTTGTTGGAGTTGGCGCAGGTGCTGCAACCACAACAGGTGTTTTTTGGCTTTCTGTTACGACACAACCGTTCAAAAACATCGCGAGCAACGCGGCTGATAATAAAATTCCACGCACGCCTGTGCGCTGCTGGACAACTGCTGGAAATTTATCTAAAAACATATTTATCGTCAATGAGTTAGCCGAAAAACTTCGACTTATTTCGCTAAGGTAGCCGCAAATGGCTCATGCGTCAATCAAAACTGCGAAATTTTGTACTGCATTTGCCGGGCTAGGAGGGTCACGTATAATGCTGTATTTGTCGGAGTCCAAAACGTGAAACTCGTTCGAAAAGCCCTGACGTTTGATGATGTCCTGCTAGTCCCGGCGCACAGCCAAGTACATCCGCGCGATGTGTCGCTCGCCACGCAACTCACAAAATCCATTCGCCTGAACCTGCCGCTTATTTCTGCGGCGATGGATACCGTCACCGAATCGCGGCTCGCGATTGCGCTGGCGCAGGAAGGTGGCATCGGTATCGTCCACAAGAATTTATCCATTCGCGCGCAAGCCACAGAAGTTTCGAAGGTCAAACGCTTTGAAAGCGGCGTTGTGAAAGATCCGCTGGTTGTGCCGCCGACCATGCTGGTGAGGGATGTCATTCAGCTACAGCGCCAGCACGGTATTTCAGGTTTGCCAGTCGTGGAGGCCGGAAAAATCGTCGGTATCGTCACCAATCGCGATATTCGTTTTGAGACCAATCTCGATCAGCCGGTAAGCAACATCATGACGCCACGCGAGCGACTCGTGACCGTGAAAGAGGGCGCAACACTCGATCAGGCGCAGGCGCTGATTCACAAACACCGGCTCGAGCGATTGCTGGTGGTGAAAGACACATTCGAGCTGGCTGGTTTGATTACCGTAAAGGACATTCAAAAAGCCAAGGATCATCCTGATGCGTGCAAGGACGACCATGGTCGTTTGCGCGTCGGCGCTGGCATCGGTGTCGGCGGCGACAATATGGAACGCGCCGCCGCACTGATCGAGGCCGGCGTGGACTGCCTGGTGGTTGATAGCTCGCATGGCCACGCGCAAGGCGTGCTCGACATGGTCAAAGCGGTGAAGGCCCGGTATCCGAATGTGCAGATGATCGGCGGCAACGTCGCGACTGCCGATGGTGCGAAGGCGATGGCGGATCACGGTGCTGATTGCGTGAAGATTGGCGTTGGCCCGGGGTCGATTTGCACGACGCGCATCGTTACCGGTGTGGGCATGCCGCAGATCACCGCTGTAGCAGAGGCCGCAGCCGCGCTGGAGGCAATGGGCATTCCGTGCATAGCTGATGGTGGTATTCGTTATTCGGGCGATGTGGCCAAGGCGATCGCGGCTGGCGCATCGTCGGTGATGATGGGCAGCATGTTTGCAGGTACCGATGAAGCACCGGGAGAAATTGAATTGTTTCAGGGCCGCTCATACAAAAGTTATCGCGGCATGGGCTCGCTCGGCGCGATGCAAAAGGGCTCAAGCGACCGCTATTTTCAGGAAAACATCAACAACGCCGACAAGCTGGTGCCGGAAGGTGTTGAAGGTCGCGTGCCGTACAAAGGGCCGGTCACCACCATCATTCATCAATTGATGGGTGGTGTAAGGGCTTCGATGGGCTTGGTCGGGTGTCCGACGGTCGAAGAGTTTCGTACCAAGGCGACGTTTGTGGAAATCACCGCTGCTGGAATGCGCGAGAGCCATGTGCACGACGTGCAGATGACGAAAGAAGCGCCGAACTATCGGGTGGATTAGGTAGCCTGAAGCATGAAATTTTTTGGCTCACACAGGCATCCGGTCGTCGAAAAAATATGGGAGAAAAACTTTGGAAAGTAGTCCAGCGGTGAGCGTTGATGCGGCAACTGACGTCAACAATGCCACACCGACTGAAAAAAGAGTCGGGCTGAATTTCGTCCTGATCTGCGTCTTCATCGACATGCTTGGCATCGGTTTGGCGATCCCAGTTTTGCCGATACTGGTCGGCGAATTTGTCGAGGGACGCGATCTGCAAGCCTACTGGTACGGCATTCTTGCCACTGTATTCGGGCTGCTGCAATTTTTGTTCATGCCGATCCTTGGTGCCATGAGCGATAAGGTTGGCCGCCGTC
>JAYURJ010000092.1:0-4892 GCA_043756275.1 Betaproteobacteria bacterium
CCCCCCCCTCGTGGGGGGTCGAGGGGAAGGGGATCGCGATAAAGGCTCTGCTCTCGCAAAAACACATTCTGACACCACCAAGCCAGAGACGGACGTGTAAAGTACGGAAAACCTTCTTTCATTGTCCCAGCGCGTCCAACAAGAAAAAGACCCCGACACCATGACCCTCACCTACATCTGGACTGGCTTCTTTCTGGTCGGCTTTCTGGCCGCACTCGCGCAATGGTTGTTTTTGGGCGACGTCGAAGTATTTAAACGCATCATTGATGGCACCTTCACGGCCGCGAAAGTGGCGGTGATGGACATCGCGCTGCCACTGGCGGGCATCATGACGTTGTGGCTGGGCATACTGAGCATCGGTGAAAAAGCTGGTGCCATCAATTTGCTCGCAAGAATCATCGCACCATTTTTTTCGCGCATTTTCCCTGAGGTGCCCAAGGATCATCCGGCTACCGGCCATATGGTGATGAATTTTTCAGCTAATTTTCTAGGGCTCGATAACGCGGCAACCCCGTTCGGCCTGAAGGCGATGGAGAGTTTGCAAACGCTCAATCCCAACAAGGACGAGGCGAGCAACGCGCAGATCATGTTTCTTGTGTTGCATACGTCGGGCCTTACGTTGATTCCGCTTTCGATCATGGCGCAGCGCGCGGTGCTGGGTGCCAAAGACGCGTCCGACATCTTCATCCCGACCCTGATTGCCACTTACGTGGCCACTGTGGTGTCGATGGTCGCCGTCGCGATCAAGCAGCGCATCAACTTGTTTGATCGCGTCATCATGGGCTGGCTGGTTGGCCTCACGAGCTTTATCGTCGGCGTGGTGCTGTACATGACGTATTTCCTGACTAAGCAGGAAATAGAAGTCTTTTCCAAAGTGGTGAGCAATCTTATTTTGTTTTCCATCATCGTCGGCTTCATCATCGCCGCTCTGCGTAAACGCGTCGATGTTTACGATGCATTTATCGAGGGTGCCAAGGGCGGCATCGAGACCTCGCTGAAAATCATTCCCTATCTCGTCGGCATGCTGGTGGCCATCAGTGTGTTGCGCAATTCCGGCATTCTGGGGTTTGTGGTGAACGGATTCACGTGGGTGTTTACCCAGCTCGGCGTGAACACCGATTTCACCCCTGCGCTGCCGACGGCGTTGATGAAACCGATCAGCGGTTCAGGATCGCGCGCGATGATGATCGATGCGATGCAAACCTACGGCGTGGATTCATTTGTTGGGAGGCTCGCGTGTATTTTTCAAGGCTCGGCCGATACCACGTTCTATATTGTCGCGTTGTATTTCGGCTCGGTCGGCATCAAGAAAACGCGCTACGCGATCACCTACGGATTGATCGCTGATTTCGCGGGTGTGGTCGCGGCGATATTTGTGGCGTATTTGTTTTTTCATTAAGCGCGCATTCGTTTTTTATCACCAAAAAAACATGCAAAAAATCATCCGTGTCTCCGCCATCGCACTGCTGACGCTCATGTCCAGTTGTGCCTCTCCACCTGTTCGCGAGCCACCGCGCGACGCTATCACCGATGCCAATCTCGGTGGTATCTGGGTTGTCAGCCGTGCTGAGTTCGCGGGTAACAGCTTATCGGTGCCGATTGGCATGGAGCTGCAAATCAGCGGCGACCAATACCGGATCGGTTCCGTGACCAATGCCGCGCTGCCCACCGACCGCGGCAGAATTATTCACCTCGCCAGTGCGCTTGATGCCAACCCAGCGTCCATCGACATCGTCGGCGAAGACGGCCCTAATCAGGGCAAACGCTTCCCCGCCATTTATCGGCTAAATACGCGCGAACTTGAGATGTGCATCGACCTGGCCGGGCAAGCGCGACCAACCGAGTTTGTGAGTTTGGAAGGAACGTTGTTGGTGCGGTTGAGCTACACGCGGAAGTAAATCTGCCGCTTGGCAGGTGTGCTAGCCTTTGACTATCGACTTGATCATTTGGAGAATCCGATGAGTACGCACTCAGCATTGCCGAAGCAAAGGCGCAATTGAGCGCAAGTGTCGCGATGGTCGAGAGCTGTGAACCGGTGATGATCACCAAACAGCCCCTTTCCCCGTAGCGGGGGAGGGTTGAGATTGGCGCGAAGCCTGCTGTGACGACTCTTATCCCCAACACTATTAGGCACCGCTAAATCCCTATGACCGACCTCGAGCACCTCCGCAATCAACTCCGCACGTTCGCCGCCGAGCGCGACTGGGATCAATTCCACTCGCCTAAAAATTTATCCGCAGCGCTTGCGGTGGAGGCATCAGAACTGCTTGAACATTTTCAGTGGCTGACCGAGGCGCAAAGTCAGCAATTGCTGCCGGAGACCCTCGATGCGGTGAAGGCGGAAGTAGCCGACGTATTGCTTTATTTGGTTCGCATTAGCGACAAACTGGGTATTGATCTTGTCGCTGCGGCGAACGCGAAAATGGTGCTGAATGCGGCGAAATATCCGGCGGAAAAGGCGCGGGGAACGAGTAAAAAATACACCAAACTGTAGGGCCCGCACAGCGCGCCAGCCCACGTTTTCTGCATTCTGTCCCATTCTGGATTGCGTGATCTGCAGGGAAATTTACACTTCCGCATCGACATTGCCGCTGGCATAACATTTCGCCAACCAGATAAGAATGCACATGATTAAAATGCATCATTTCATCGCGATTTGTGTCCTTGCCACCTGCACTTGGATGTTGTCGGTGGGGGCGCAAACGCCCGCTGAACGCCGAAATGCGCCCATCACCGCAGTCACGCTGCTGCCGGGTGAAAAAATTGTCGTTGATGGCAAGTTGGATGACGCGGTGTGGCAGCGCGTCACGCCGATAACTCAATTTTACGAATACCGCCCGCAAGATGCCGTACCGGCGCGGTTCCCGACCGAGGCCCGCATCGCCTACGACAAGCAGGCGCTGTATGTTGCCGTCTGGGCGAGTGACCCGGAACCAGACAAGATCGACGCGCCGCTGGTACGCCGCGATCAGGTGCTGGGTTCACAGGATTTTTTCGCCGTTAACATTGATCCGGTAGGCACGCGAAAATTCGCCCAGATATTTCGCTTCAATGCGGCCGGTGCCATTGGTGATGGCCTGTTCAATGAGGACACGACGACCGAGGATTTTTCTCCTGATTTTGAATTCGAGGTGCGCACCGCCCGCAGCGCGCAAGGGTGGACGGCTGAGGTGCGAATCCCGTTTTCGACGCTGCGCTATTCCGACCCGCCCTCTGCAACCTGGAGCATCCAGATCGTTCGCGGTATTTCGCGCGGCGAGCAGTATCGTTTTGCGAATGCACGCATTCCTCGGGATTCAAACTGTTTTCTTTGTTATGCGCAAACGCTCGATGGCATGAACAATCTGCCTGCCGGCCGTGAGTTCACGGTCACGCCACAGATGACGTTGCGACGCACTACCGACCAGATCAATAGCGGCCCACGCAGAGGCAAATCAGATTTTGTCGCGGGCGTCGATGTGAAATACCGTCCGCGTCCGGACCTGGTTTTTGACGCAACCATCAACCCGGATTTCTCGCAAGTGGAGCTCGATACGCCGCAGCTCGCCAGCAACGCGCAGTTCGCGCTTTTCTTACCTGAAAAACGTCCATTCTTTCTTGAGGGTGCCGATATTTTGTCGACGCCATTCAACGGAGCCATTTACACCCGCTCGATCAATGATCCGGCGTGGGGGGCGCGACTCACGCAGCGAAACGACGGCAATGACTTCACCTTTCTCACCGCGCGCGATGATGGCAAAGGATTTATCCTGCTGCCCGGTCCGCTCAATACCAATTTCGCGAAACAGGAATCAAAGTCGCAAGCGACGATCGGGCGATTTCGTTCGCACATCGGATCGTGGTCGATTGGCGGGCTCATCACCGATCGCACCTACGAGAGCGCGTCGGGCAAGCCTTCTGCGTACAACCGCGTGGCGGGCGTTGATTTCGTCTGGCGTCCGAACGGCGAAACCCGCGTACGTGGGCAAATATTGGGCAGCTTTACCAAAGACGCCCGTAATCCGCGCGAACCGGATACCCCGGACAATGATTTCGCCGCGCTGACCGATTACAACTACCGCGACCCAAGGTGGAATTTTTCAGGCGGGCTGGAGCAAGTGGGCCGTGGCTTTCGCGCCGACAATGGGTTCTTCAGTCAGTCGGGCTACACGAACGTGTATCAGGAAATTCAACGCAAATTTACCGACATCGGTCCGTTTCATGAAGTCTCACCGTTTGTAAATCTTGCTCACAAAACAGATGAAGCAGGCAGTCTGATTTACCAGCAAGCGGTACCAGGCCTGTTCCTCGCGACAGCGAAAAACACCAACATTGGCATCGAATGGCGGCCCAACACCCGTGTGCGTTTTCGACCTGAGGGTGACGCGTTGAAGCGCGATCAATTCTTCGTATTCGTCGAATCCTCCCCGGGTACGTGGCTCTCGCGCTACTACCTTGAAATGGCGGTTGGGGATCGCGCCGATGTGAGTGCAAATGTGATCCGTCGCGGCTATTACATCGGTGCCAACGCGACCTTGCGGATTTCTGATCGATTTGAAATTGAACCGCGCATTGATGAATCCGTGATGGGTGCCACGGTTCTGGCTAATGGAAGCGACATCGCGCTGCGCGAACGCGCATTGCAGATCACTTCGGTTTACCACTTCACTGCGCGCGATAATTTGCGACTGGTCGGGCAATACAACAGTGTCAAGCGGCAATCAGCGTTCTACTCAACGCCTATCAGCGCCAACGAAAAAACGGAGACGTTGTCGATGGTGTACGGCCATTTGCGCAGCCTCGGCACGAACGTTTATGTCGGGGCCACGACATCCAGAAGCATTGATGCGAGCGCGGTTTTCAAACGGCGGCAAAACGAAGTGTTCGTTAAAGTTTCGTGGGCATTTGACGTG
>JAYURJ010000093.1:0-14608 GCA_043756275.1 Betaproteobacteria bacterium
ATGGCAGATGCTCGTGATCAGCGGGCAATGCAGGAAATCTCGGCGCGCATGCAGCAGGGCGATTTTTCCGGTGCGCGCGCCATCTGCGAAGACTTTCTGCGGTCAATCAGCGACGCGTCTCGCCAGGCACCGGTGCGGACATGGCTGGGCTTGATCGAGCAGCGAAGCGGCAGCCTCCCGGCGGCGCTTGCGCAGTACGAACTCGCGCGTCACGCAGATCGACGTAATCCGCAGCTAACCCTGCAGCTTGGCATCACCCATTTTGAATTGGGCCAATGCGACAAGGCTGAGCCGCTGTATCGCGAGGCGATCCGGATGGAGCCACGCCTGCCGCTTGCACACTACAACCTCGGTGTGCTGCTACAGCAAAAGCGCGATTTCCCCGCTGCGCGGCGCGCGTTCGAAGCGGCGCTGGTGCATCAGCCGCGTTTCCCGGAAGCGCTCAACAACTTGGCCAATACGCTCACTGAATTGGGTGATTTACCCGGCGCTGAAACCTGCTACCGTCAAGCCATCGTGTTTCAGCCAAATTTTTCGTATGCCCATCATGGCTTGGGCCTGTTGCTCGTCAAACAAAATCGAGTCGCAGAAGGATTATCAAGCCTGCGCGCGACTGTTCATCACAATCCAGATTTTCTCGATGGATGGCTTGATCTGGCTGAATACCAGGCGCAATCGGGCGATCTTGATGCCGCCAAACTATCAATTGATGCGGTGATCGCACGTGATCCGCAACACACCGTCGCGCGCTTTCGCCGTGCCACCTATGCCGGTGAAGAACCCGAAGCCATGCCGAAGCAATTCGTCGAGCGACTTTACGCGGGCATGGCGGCGACCTTCGACGAGCATCTCGTGGAGCGTCTGGGTTATCAGATTCCGTCACAACTTGCCCATGCCCTCAAGCCCTGGCTGGATGAGTTCACGGCCTTGCATCAACGCAAACCTCGCGTCGTCGATCTTGGCTGCGGGACAGGGCTGTTCGGCGTGCAAATTCGCGCGGCTGCTGCGCATCTTATCGGTGTCGATCTCTCGCAGGCAATGTTGGACAAGGCCCGTGCGCGTGGCGTGTACGATGATCTCGTCGCAAGCGAACTGGGCGTCTACCTGCAATCGAACACAGACATTGCTGACCTGATCAGCGCTACCGATGTCCTGATTTATATCGGCAATTTAGGCCCATTGTTCACGGCGACCGCAGCATGGCTGGCAACGGGCGGCTTGTTTGTGTTCTCGACAGAAACACCCGATGGCCTCAATGAAGGCCTGCGTTTACAGGCGATCGGTCGCTATGCGCACTCAGTGCAATACATCGAGAAGCAGGCAACTGCGAATGGATTCAGGATCGCTGCCCGTGTAGCAACTGTCATCCGCACCGAGAATGCGCAGCCGGTGAAAGGCTTTCTGTTCCTGCTCGAAAAAGCCGAGTTGGGCGCAGCTTAAGTTCGGTTCAACCTGCGCGTTTTTTTAGAAACCGCATCAACGCGCCCACCAAAGGCAGTTGTTCGTAAAGCTCGCCGGCCGCATCCCAATAATCGCGGTGGGTTTGCACCCGTCCATCTGGTGCGAAACGGATGTGCGAGGTACCGTGAATGCGTCGGTTCATTTCCGGTTTCAGCGTCTTGATGCGAAACGTGAAATCCCAGATCAGCAACGCGCCGTGCGGCTCTTCGATGGTTTCGGTGATGGTGAATGTCGGCGCATCTAAGCGCACAAACATGTCAGCAAAGATATGCCGAATTTTTTCGATGCCGGTGACTTCATTGAACGGATCACGAAAGTACGCGTCTTCCACGTAGATCGTTGAGATCGCATCGACAGTGGCAGGCGTAAGCGTTTGCCAGTAATCGACCAGCCGCACGAGAGGGACCGAGCGCGTCATAATTTTGTAGATTTCTTGATCGCCGGAAAGTACAGCGAGTACGGCAAGTGTCGCAAGGCTTTGAGCATGCGCGTGAAGCCCTTGGGGAAGTGAATTTCAAATTCGCCTTTTTCAAATCCCTTGATGATTTCCGTCGCGGCTTCTTCCGGCGTAATCAGCGATGGCATTTCGAAATCATTTTTATCGGTCATCGGCGTTTTCACGAATCCCGGACAGATCACGTAGATATCGAGCCCCTTTTCCTTCAGGTCAAGATACAACACCTCGGCAAGATTGATGAGTGCGGCCTTGGTGGGTCCGTACACCAGACTTTTCGGCAAACCCCGATAGCCTGCGACGCTCGACACCAGCGCGATGCCACCTGCACCCGCTTGCATAAAGCGCGGGATGACGACCGACAAGCCGTTGAGAAACCCTTCCCAGTTGATCGAGACCATTTGCTTGGCGACTTTCAAGTCCAGCTCCCACGCGCGCATCGCTGTGTAGTCGCCTGCCATAAATACGACCAGATCGTAGCCACCCCAGGCTGCAACCAGTTTCGCTTCGGCGGCGTTGATGGTGTCAACTTTTGTGATGTCCAGCGGCAGCGCTAATGCATTGGCGGCACCCAGTCGCGCCACGATTTCATCGAGTTTATCGGCGCTGCGTGCGGACACCGCCACTTTGGCATTGAGCGCGTGCAATTGGTTGGCAAGGGCTGCGCCGATACCAGTCGATGCGCCGACAATCCAGACGCGCTTGTTGGCCCAATCAGTGATTTTGGAATTTAATGCCATGCGTTGCGCCCTCAATATTGAATAGAGAACTTCTAAAAACCTTAACATTGTCTCCCCGGCGAAGGCCGGGGCCTAAGTTTGCAAGCAGTATCAGTTATTTATAAAACTTAGATACCGGCCTTCGCCGGTACGACAGGATTTTTAGAAGTTCCCAATAACGTAACACAAGCACTGGCGCGGCTTACAGGCCATTATTGCCATGCGAACCCCGCCAATGCTGGTGTTTATCTATTTTTTCACTGCTCAACGTTTCCTGAAGAAAATACTTATCTCCGCCACCTTCACCCCGAACTTCGACATCGTGGTGCGATTCGCCAGCGTCTTTTCGTCAATCATCCACATCCAGTCGTCCATATTCATGTGGTACGTCGAACCGTCCACCGGCAACGCCAACACGTAATTCCAGCGCAACGTATTGCCCGCCGCTTCACCCACAGCCTCGCCGACCACATCGCCCGCAGTGCCGATGTAGCGGTCGCCGTCTTTGCGGATTTTCCAGACGCGTTTTTCAGTCTTGCCGTCCGACCACTGGAACGACTCATCGAGCACACCCTCATTGCCGTTCCACCTGCAATCGATCTCCACAACCATCCGCCGCAACACTTTCCCGGAGCGATCCTGCACCATGCCCCAGCCATCCACCTTGCCGTTGAAATAGGTGGCCAGATCGAGCTTCGGCGTTTCTTTGACATATTCCTGCGGCGTGAACGTGGCACATCCGGTCATCACAATCACCACCCCAACGGTTAACAGCCAGCGCATCATGGTCAAGCTCCTTTCGGGTTGGGCAGTGCAATGTCACTGCGGTTAAAAAATGGTGATTTGATCAATGCGATGACGGCAAACGCTTTCAGTAAACACGGCAGCAATGCGTAAACGCCCGCCAGATAAAGCAATGCATTGGGCGCCTGCGTAACGCCCGGCTGATAACCCAGCAATGCCAGCGATGGCAACGCGATGCCGGCGGCCAATGCCAGATTCATTTTAGTCACCAGATTCCAGAGGCCAAAATAAGCGCCTTCATTACGCGTCAGACCGCGCTTTTCGTCGTCATCAATCACATCGGCCAGAATCGATGGCGGCAACGCCAAATCCGCGCCCAACCCCAAGCCGGAAAGAATGCAGATGATCATGAACGGCGTCACATCACCCGCTTGCAGCGTGAACGTCCACACAAACGCAATGATTGAAACCACCATGCCCACGCACCACGCGCGACCCTTGCCGATCCGCGCGGAAAGAATGACCCATAGCGGCATGCCGAACGCGCCGGCCGCGAAATAGGCGACCAAGAAATGCGCGGAAAGCTCAGGGGCTTTGATGACATCGTCAATAAAAAACAATACGAGCGTGGCGGGGATTGAGGCGGCGATGCCGTTAAAAATAAAGATGATCAGCAGCTTTTTGAACAGCGGATTTTGGAGCGGCTTCCACATCACACGCAGCGCATCCTTGGTTGCGGCCTCAGTGCGAGCCACTGCGCGTGGCGCGAAAATGACGGTGACGGCCACCATCACAAAAAGCAGCGGCACGAAAATCGTTGAGAACTCGGCAAAGCCCTGACGCGGCCCGTGTTGCTTGGAGAGGATTTCAGGTAATGCAGCGGCAAGAAAAACGCCAACGAGACCAAGTCCCTCACGCCATGAAGTGACACGAGTACGCTCAACCGGATGGTCGGAAATTTCAGCGCCGTAAGCCTGATAGCTTATCTGCAACATGCTGAATGCCGTGTAGACCAAAAACAGCATCGCCACCAGCCACCACGCCATCGCGCTTTGTTCCCACTGCGGCGGATTGAACAAGCCCACCATGCCGATGGCCAGAAAAGGCGTGCCGATCATCACCCACATCATGCGGCCCATACGAGCGTCACGGTAACGGTCGCTCCAAAACCCAAGCAGCGGATCCTGAATCGCATCAAACACGCGTGCGGCGAGCAGCAAGCCGCCGATGGCGATGAGATTTAGCCCGACCACGTCAGAATAAAATTTTGGTACGTGCACGTAAATCGGCAACGCCGCCATCGCCAGCGGAATACTGGTGAGGCTATAGGCCAGTAAACGCCAGGTTGACACGCGGGTGGTGGCCGGATCGGCTGAGATGGTCAGACTGTTTTCCGATTAAAAATCGCTTGGGGACAACGCTTGAGAACACGCTTGAAAAAGGCGATTCAGCTTTCGCTACGGCGCGCCGAGCAATTTGAGACGCAGCTTCGGCTCACTCGATTTTTCCGACAACCAGATATCGAAAAATGCCTTGGAGAACTCAGGATCTGACACCGTCGCAATCAGTTTTTCGCGATTATAAAAACGTGCTTCCTTGCCGGGTATAGACACTCCGATCAGCGTATCGCCTTTTTTGATGTCCGGAAAAATCTTCGTCATCTCGTCTCCCCAACGTTTTAGCTTTGCCTCATCGCTATAACCCTGCACACGCATTTCTTTGACGCTGCGTTCGGCAATGTCTCTGCCATTGAGCGACATGTCGTATACCAGTTCCACAGCGAACGGATCGGCGTAGGTGAACGACTTCATCTGCGTCCACAACCGTACGTCATACACTTTCAAGCCGATAAACCGCATCGTGGCTTCGCCGCGCATCGAGAGACCCATGAGGTCACGCATGACTATTTCCGGCAGGCTGTTGGCCGACGCCATCACCGCGCACAATGACAGAAGAATGCCGCCGATTGCTTTGATGAGCATTCGCATATCGAGTCCAGTTCCTAGTTTTCTCTGGTTAATTCTATCTGCATCACGTCGGTACGTCCGGTACGAAAGCCTGCCTCGCAGTAGCAAAGATAAAACCGCCATAGTTGCAAAAATTTCTCATCGAACCCGAGCGGCTTGACTTCAGCCACTTTCGCGTTGACCCGCTGCAACCACCATTTAAGCGTTTCCGCGTAATCAATACCGAAGCAGTACGGCTCACCGGCGCTGAGACCAGCTTTGGCTGCATCCGCAACAAAGCGCGGAATCGGTGCCAGCATGCCGCCGGGAAAAATATATTCGCGAATGAAATCGCTGGTCTCGCGGTAGCGCGGAAAAACTTCTTCGGCAATGGTGATGGACTGAATCACCGCGCGGCCGTTGGGCTTCAAGCGATCATGAACGGCCTTGAAATAGGTTGGCCAGTAGCGTTCGCCAACGGCTTCAAACATTTCAATCGACACGATATGATCGAATTGCCCTTGAACATCGCGATAGTCGATCAAACGCAAATCAACCAGATGATCCAATTGCGCATCACTCATTCGCCGCTGCGCAAATTCCAGTTGCGCATTTGATAGCGTAATGCCGGTCACTTTCACCAATCGCGATCTGGCTGCATATTCTGCAAAGCCGCCCCAGCCACAGCCAATTTCCAACATGGTGTCGCCGGGTCGGGGATTGAGCAGCGCCAGAATGCGTTCGTATTTGGCGGTCTGCGCGTCGGCCATCGGTTGGGAATAATTGCCGTTGAACACCGCGCTCGAATAGGTCATCGTTTCATCGAGCCACAACTGATAAAACGCGTTGGACAAATCGTAATGCGCAGAAATATTCTTCCTTGCCTGCGCCTTGGTATTGGCGCGCAAAAAATGCTTGAGACGAAACAGCAAGGCGACCAGCGGCTTGCCGTAGAACAAGGCTTCCAGTGCTTTTTCGTTTTCAACACAAAGCATCAAAAATGCGGTGAGATCCGAGGTAAACATGCGACCATCTCGATAGCTTTCGGCCACGCCGATTTCGGCAGACTTGATGGCTTCGCTCGCAACACTCCAATCAGTAATGCGCAAATCCGCATGCGGCCCCTCGTGTGCGCCGCGAAATAACGTCGTATGGCCTTCAGGCGACGTAAACGTCAGCGAGCCCCGGTCGAGTCGCTTTATCAAGCTGTAAAACAGCTTGGCGATTGCGGGCAACTTTGCCGCCTGCGGAAGCGATGAAAGATCGTTTGTAGTTGTATTCATGGTGACGGATAGAGGAAAAGTGGAATATTGAATGGGTAATTCAGCGGGTGGTTTCGAGCGATGGCGGCTCGGGCTTGGTAAAAAACGGCACGTGTTTTAGCCAAAGTTTCAGCGCGTGCCAGTGAATGCGTGCCACCACCGCGAACGTCATCAGCGGGTGACTGAGAAAGGCGAACAGTGTGGCGCGCGATGTTAACGGCTCCACCGCGCCATGCACGGTGGTGACGATCAACTTGCCCGCCTCAATTGATGTGGCGTCAGTAGCGGCATCACTGGCATCGTAGTAATCAATCTGGGCGAACGCGCGCTCAGCGATTTGCTCAAAACGGAAGCGGTAATGGCCTTTCACGTCGCAAAACGGCGAGACATGAAACACTTTGCGTGAAGTCAGCCAATCGCCTGCAACGATGGGACGTTGGTCGGTGTGCGCAACCAGATAATTATGGCGCTCACCGAACGTGTTGCTGACTTCAGCGAGTGCCGCGCGCAACTGGCCGCGTTGATCAAAACAATACCAGATGCTGATGGGGTTAAAAACGTAGCCGAGCAGGCGCGGAAAGGTCTGCAGCACGATTTCACCATCGGCGCTGTCGACACCTTCGCGCGCGAGCAGATCACGCATCCATTTTTCCAGGCTGGTGCCATCACGCGGGCCGTAGTCACGCGTCACGAACGACAACAAATTAAAGCGATCCCGCGACAGCCAGCGATTGCCCAACGCGTCGAGCGTTGACAGCGGCAGCCTCAGGAAAAACACGCTGTGCGAGAACTGGTGTTCCACCGGGCGAAATCGTTTGTGGAACACGCGTCCCACGCATAACTCCGCTCGCGCGTTGTCGGGCCACGCACTCATGAATCGACACCCGGATATGCCATCGCAAGATGATTCGCGGCGGGTACGTTGGTGGCCCACGGCACGACAGCGCCGAGCGCTTTGGCCACAGCAATGCCAGACATCAATCCGTCTTCGTGAAATCCATAGCGCGTCCAGGCGCCCGCGAACCACGTGCGCTGCCGCCCTTGAATGCCCCTGAGCGCGCGTTTGGCCGCCGCACTATCGGCCAGAAATACCGGATGGTCGTATTGGATCGTTTTGATCACTTTGTCTGGATCAGGTGCTACGAGCGGATTCATGGTGACAATCACCGGTGTCGTAAATGGGAGGGGTTGAAGACGATTGATCAGGTATGACAATGATACCGATGCCAATGCGTCCCTACTTCCACCATTACGTGCTTGTGCAGCTTCCGGATGCCATGCCATGTAATTCCAGGCGGCCCAGGCACGGGGACGGTCGGGCAGCAACCGCTGATCCGTATGCAGAATGGCGGTGTTCGGCTGGTACGGAATTTTCGACAACACAGCTTCTGCCGCACCCGCATCACTGCCCAACAGTGCCAACGCCTGATCGGTGTGGCAAGCGAACACGACTTGATCGAAGGTTTCCATGCCAGTTGCTGAGGCGATCGTGACGCTGGCGGCGTCGCGGGTAACGCGGGTCAACGCGGCATTGAGACGAATATCGCCGATGTCAGTGGCGAGTTTATTAACGTAGTGTCGTGCGCCGCCCTTGACGGTGCGCCATTGCGGTCGGTCATTTACCGAGATCAGCCCGTGGTTGCGGCAAAATGTGATGAAAGTCTCAAGTGGAAAATCATCAATTTTTTGCGATGGTGTTGACCAGATACAGGCCGCCATCGGCTTCAAATACCAATCGCGAAATGCCGGTCCGTATTTGTTTTGCTGTAGATATTCGCCCAGCGTGCCACGCATTTCCGCTTTGGTCTCCGCGAGCGCGGTGGCGGCACGATTAAAACGCAGCATATCTTTGAGCATTCCCCAGAACGCCGGCTTGAACAAATTTGACGGCTGCGCAAACACGCTGGAAAGTTTATCCGACCCGCACCACTCCAGTTTTCCCCGGCCATGCGTGTCGAGCAATTTGATGCCGAATGACATATTCGACGCTGCTACCTCGACATCGAGGTGCTTTAACATCGCGATCAGATTCGGATAGGTCCAATCGTTGAAGACAAGAAAACCCGTATCGACTGGATAGTCGATGCCATCGACAGTAATGTCGACGGTATTCGTATGGCCACCCAGCGTCGCGTTTTGCTCGAACAGGGTGACCTGGTGTGCGCCGCCAGAATGACGCGCCAACAGCCACGCGGAGGAGAGCCCTGCAATACCCGCACCGATCACCGCAATTTTCAAAATGCCACCCGCATGTCACCTTTCGTTGCCCGTGATTGTCGGCAAAGTTTGCTACTTGGAATTCACTCGTAATGGTGGCACAATCCAACTTGAAATCTATTTAGTCAAATTATGACCAACCAGTCATCAATTGAACCAATAAGTCCCTTAAAAGTCAAATTATCATGCTTTCGATAAAACTTCCTTTTAAAAAACAACAGTTTGAAGCGCGCGAGGAAGCAATTCTTGACGCCGTAAACCAGCTTTTGTCGGAAAAAGGGTTTGACCTTATGACGATGGACGACGTCGCCGATGCGGTTGGCGTTGCCAAGGGAAGTCTATACAAACACTTCTCATCGAAAGAAAAACTCGCCGCTGCGGTCATGACCCGGCTGCTTAACCAAACTGTTGACGTACTCGATCTCATGCCCGTCGAATGGCGCGCCGCACGGCGGCTGGAAGAAATTTTGCGCTGGTCCTTGCAGCACCGCATGCGCGGGGGCGTTCCGCATCTGCCCTCAACGCGCGGCGCACTCCAGCGTGCGCTGATGTTCAATCTGGAATACCTGACGCTCGCATTCAAAGTGAACAAACGGTTTTATGCGCTTGTTGCAGATGCCAAGCGTGATGGCGACATCAACAGCAAAGTGCCAGACGACGTGATCGTTTATACCCTTTACGCCCGCTCCTGCGACCCAACGGTGGAATATCTGCGTCGCGATGGCAAGCTCAATGACGAGCAAATTGTTGAGGCGATGGTCGAGGCCACCTTCCACGGCTTGGTCGGTCGCAGTGTTTAACGTGCTTATGTGGTTCACCGAACTGTCTTGTTTCCATGTTTGAATACAATATTGTTTCGGAAATGCTTCATCTGATATACCGTAAAAGCCGTAATATAGAAATTATCTTAATAATTGTTTGATGTATTTTTATCCAAAGCGGGTACTTCAATGAATCCCAATTCCTCCACTCAAGCCACACCGATGCTTTATCCAGAGTTGTTTCGCGATCTCGAAAAATCACGCTGGAATATGGCCAGCGATATTCCGTGGGATTCTTTCGATCCCTCGCGCTTGTCGGACGAGCAGGCGACCACGATTAAGATGAACGCGATTACCGAATGGTCTGCGCTGCCGGCAACTGAGATGTTTTTGCGTGACAATCAGGACGACAGCGATTTTTCTGCGTTCATGTCGATCTGGTTTTATGAGGAACAAAAACACTCGCTGGTGCTGATGGATTATCTGAAGCGTTTCCGTCCCGAACTGGTGCCGACCGAGCAGGAACTGCATGCGGTACGTTTCCCGTTCGATCCCGCGCCCGCGCTGGAAACATTGATGCTGCATTTTTGCGGCGAGATCCGCCTCACGCAATGGTATCGCCGCGCTTCCGAATGGCATACGGAGCCGGTGATCAAGAAAATCTACGACACCATTTCCAAAGATGAAGCGCGCCACGCAGGTGCTTATTACCGCTACATGAAGCGCGCCATTGAAAAAATGGGTGGCGAAGCGAAACTGGCCTTCGCCAAAATTGGCGTACTGATGGCAAGCTCAGGAAAAAGCGGCAAGCCGCTGCACCCGACCAATCTGCACGTCAACAAGGCCCTGTTCCCGAACGACACCGTGCAATCCCGCCTGCCTGATCCGGAGTGGCTGGAGCGCTGGCTGGATACGCAAATTCAGTTCGACAAGGTCTGGGAAAACCGTGTGGTTAACGGCATTCTCAAGCAGATGTCGAGCCTGTTCGACCGCACGTTTGAAACCTCCACCGATCTGAATCGCTTCCGCAAGGAATTGATCGCGAGCCTTTCCCAGCCCACCGCAAAGGTTCTCACGGCCTGATGGAATTGGGCGTGGCGGTTACAATATCGCCATGCGTCCATCATTCGAAAACAAGTTCTGCGCGCCCGGTGAGCTGACGGTCCGCGCCAAACTACTCGACCGAAATCGTGTTTTCACCAACGGTGTATTCGATGTCCTGCATCGCGGCCACGTCACTTATCTGGCCGAGGCGCGCGCCCTGGGCGGCTCTCTCATCGTCGCGTTGAATGCCGATGCGTCGGTGAGGCGACTAGGTAAAGGCGAAGACCGCCCGATCAACGTGCTCGAAGATCGGATGGCCGTGATCGCCGCGCTTGAATGCGTGGCGCTCGTGACCTGGTTTGATGAAGACACGCCCTTGCAACGCATTCTTGAAGCGCATCCGGATGTGTTGGTGAAAGGCGGCGATTGGGTACTCGATAAAATCGTCGGCGGCGCTGAAGTGAGGAGTTGGGGCGGCAGCGTGCACGCGATAGCGTTTCAGTTTGAGCGCTCCACCACAAAGACACTCGCGAAAATCAGACGCTCAGTTCCTTCCCCCGCTCCGGGGGAGGGCTAGGATGGGGGCGGCGCGATGTCAGACCTAACGACACGTTTTCGCAACATTGTTGGTGATGATTACGTCCTGACCAGTCTCGAAGATACCGCGTCATATCTCGTGGACTGGCGGGGCAATTATCGCGGCCGCGCAATCGCCGTGGTACGGCCCGCCAATACACAGGAAGTTGCTGACGTGGTCAAGCTCTGTGCCGAAACGCGCACGCCCATCGTGCCGCAGGGCGGCAATACCGACATGGTCGGTGCCAGTGTTCCGGATAACACCGGTACCGCAATCGTCATTTCGATGACGCGCATGAACAAGATTCGCAGCATCGATCTAGCCAATAACGCCATGACCGTTGAAGCCGGCTGCATTCTTGTCGCCGTGCAGGAAGCCGCCCTCAATAGCAACCGTTACTTTCCACTCTCTCTCGCCGCCGAGGGCAGTTGCACCATCGGCGGCAATCTTTCCACTAACGCCGGTGGCATCGCCGTGCTGCGCTATGGCAATGCACGCGATCTGGTGTTGGGCATTGAAGCCGTGACGTCCGAGGGCAACATATGGCACGGGCTGAAGGCGCTTCGGAAAGACAACACCGGCTACGACCTGAAGCATTTGCTGATGGGTGCTGAAGGCACGCTGGGCATCATCACGGCAGCAGTGTTGAAGCTGTACCCGAAACCGCAGCGCACCTGCACCGCACTTATCGCCGTGTCGGATCCGGCGGCGGCGATTGCGTTACTCGCCACGATTCAAGGCGCGCTGGGTGACCGGCTTACTGGTTTTGAATTGATGTCGCGGGTTTGCCTGAACCACGTCATCAAACATTTTCCCGCGACGGTGGAGCCATTTTCGGCCCTCCACGACTGGCAGGTGTTGGTCGAACTCACCGATACGATGCAGGAATCGCCGCTCGAAGATGCGCTGTCAGGCGCACTGGAACCGGCGTTTGAAAACGGGCAAGCGCTCGACGCCATCATCGCCAGCAGCCAAGCCCAGGCGCAGGCACTGTGGGATATTCGCGAAAACATTCCGCCATCTGAGAAACTTCAGGGCAGAAGTGTGAAGCATGATATTTCAGTGCCGATTTCCAACATCGCTGAATTTATTCGGCGTGGCGATGCCGCGCTGAGCGCAAAATTTCCTGATGCAGAAGTGATTTGCTTCGGCCATATCGGCGACGGCAATCTGCATTACAACTTAAGTTTCCCCGGTGTGCTGCCAACGCCTGAACAAACCCGCGACGCCAACGACATCGTCTACACATTGCTCGACGAAATGGCAGGGTCCATCAGCGCCGAACACGGTCTGGGACAAATGAAGCGCGAGGAAATCACCAAACATAAATCGAGCGTGGAGCTCGACATGATGCGCGCCATCAAGGCTGCGCTGGATCCGAAGGGGATCATGAATCCGGGGAAAGTGCTGTAGAGGAAAATTGGCAAACTCTAGAACTGGTGCGGCTTTACGGGCATTTTGTGTCTGGGATGCCCGTCAAATGGCGATCTACATAAAATTTCTATAAAAACTCTTAACGCTGCCAAACTAAATCGATCCTGACCCCCTAGATTCTTGCTTTGATTCTTTGATACCAAGAGCGCCTAGAAGCCACTGAGTGCAACGATGCCGTCAAATTTCAAAAATCAGAAAACTACTGGCGTACCGCTACAAACCATGCTCGACAAAGCAATGGCGCTGCATCAGCTGGGGCAGTTCGCTCAGGCGAAAGTCATATACGAAGGCGTACTCAAGTCTTCGTCAGAGAATCTGGATGCCTTGCACATGCTGGGAGTGCTTGAGTACCAGTGCAAGAATCCGCTCCGTGCCGTTGAATTGATCAGCAAGGCCTTAAAGCTAAGCCCCAACTACGGACCGGCTCACAGTAACTGCGGCCTTGCGCTGCACGATCTAGCGCAATATGGGGCAGCGGTTCAAAGCTTCGACAGGGCCATCGCATTGATGCCGGGCTTTGCTCAGGCACACAACAACAAAGGTCTCGTATTTCATGCGATGAAACAAAACGACGCTGCATTGTGCGAGTACGACACCGCTATTTCAATCGCCCCGGCTTATACGGAGGCGTACTTCAACAAGGGCAACGTTTTACGGGATTTGTGGCGCCCTCAAGAAGCAATTCAAAACTACGAACACGCCATCAAACTTAAAGCTGACTATGCTGGTGCTTACAACAATCGTGGCGTTGTTTTGGCAAACCTAAACCAACAAGCTGCAGCGATACAAAGCTACGACAAGGCCATTGCGTTTAAGGCAAATTACGCGGAAGCCTACAACAATCGTGGTCTGGCGATGCATGCTCTCAGGCAGTATGACACTGCGCTCAAGAGCTTTGACATGGCAATCGAATCGGAGCGGGGCTACGCGCACGCCTACAACAATCGCGGCAATGTATTGGTGGACGTAAAGCGGCACGTCGAAGCTATCCAGAACTATGATTAAGCCATTGCGCTAAATCATGAATATCCATTTCTGTTTGGCTTGCGCTTGCACACAAAAATGCAGATTTGCGACTGGAATGAATTTGACGAACAGGTTTGTCATCTCCGCAAATCGCTCGCGGAAAACAAAATGGTTTCACCGCCTTTTCCTGTCCTTGCGCTAACCGGGTCGTTGACTTTGCAAAGAAACGCAGCGACGATTTGGGCACAGGAGAAGCATCCTGCGCGCGGTGAGCCCCCCGCGAACAAAAAATTATTCGCTTCCGTTGCGGGGCACGCGAGAATTTGTATTGGCTATTACTCCGCCGATTTCCACAATCATGCCACCGCTTACTTAATGGCTGAGTTGTTCGAAAGACACGACAAATCAAAATTTGAAGTCGTTGCAATTTCGTTCGGCCCGAATATTGATGATGCCATGCGAAAAAGGTTGACCGCGTCATTTGACCAATTCATTCATGCTGGCGATATGTCAGACGGCGAAGTCGGTCAGCTTTCACGCACCCTGGGAATCGATATCGCAGTTGATCTAAAAGGGCACACGCAAGATAGCCGCCCAATAATAGAATAATAGGGGACAGACCACGATTTTCACAGCAATTCCTTCTGCCAGTCATCGGACTGCATCTGCTTGCTCGGTCGTCCCGATACACCGCGAATCGCCCGCCTGCCAAGCGCCGATTCAATCTGTTGCTGAAAGCGTTTGCCCCCGAGTGCGAAGTTGCCATTGGTTGCGTCCCTGATTTCATCTATTTGCTCTGGCGCCAAATGTGTTTTGAACAATGCGCGGTACGCTTCTCGCCGCTCTTCATCATTCTTGCCCAGCTGCCGGTATTCATCCTGCGGCGTGAGTAGCGCACTGGCCTTGCCTAGCCCGTTTGCATGATAGCTCGTCCAGCGGTAGTCCTGCGGTCGCATCACCATGCCGGCGCGAACGGGATTGAGCTCGATGTAGCGATAACAGGCCAACACGTATTCTTCGCTT
>JAYURJ010000094.1:0-14549 GCA_043756275.1 Betaproteobacteria bacterium
CAAGCATCACCGGTGACCTGACCATCAAAGGCATCACCAAGCCGGTGACCCTCGCGGTGACATCGTTCAACTGCGCGCCGCACCCGTTTGCGAAAAAAGAAGCCTGTGGCGCCAATGCCAGTGCGAAAATCAAGCGCTCTGAATTCAACGCCGGCAAGAACACACCAGCGGTGAGCGACGAAGTGACGCTGAACATCGTGGTTGAAGCGATCAAGGAATAGGCAAACCCCAGAAATGGCGCGGTCTTTCAGGCATTTATTGCCTGCGAGCCGCGCCATTATTCATTCCAGGTTTACCTTGGCCCAAGCTGCTCTCGCAGCCCATTTACCACCATGTTTTCCCCGCGCACCCGAAAAATCGCGCCCTCATCATCGGCACGCTCTTCCAGCACTTCGCAACTGGCAAATATTTTTCCGCGCAGTTGTTGTGCCGACCAAGGGAGAAATAGCTCGGCCTCGACAAGGTCTTTCTGAAAAAACGTGCGAATGGTTGCATGCAAGTTCGCGACATCAGTCTCGCGCCGCGCGCTCATCACGATGCACTGCGGATATTTTTCGCGTAGCGCTGCTTCGCGCTCGGCTTGCGCGGCTTCTTCACCAACGACATCGATCTTGTTGAATATCCGAATCCTTGGCACGTCCTGCGCACCGATCTCATTGAGCACTTCATCTGTCACCGCAAGCTGCCGTTCAAAACCGGGATCGCTGGCGTCAATAACGTGCAGCAGCAGCGACGACTCGGCTGCTTCTTCGAGCGTGGATTTGAACGATGCCACCAAATCGTGCGGGAGATTTTTAATGAATCCGACGGTATCGCTGACCAGCACGCGCGGTACGGTTTCAGGATGGAGTGCGCGCACGGTGGTGTCGAGTGTGGCAAAGAGTTTATTGGCGACCAGTACTTCGCTACCGGTGAGCGCGCGCATTAACGTGGACTTGCCGGCGTTGGTGTAACCGACCAGTGCGACGCGTGCGATTTTTTGCCCTGCCTGATCGGCTTGGCCTTCTTGACGGCGCGCGCGCTGCGTCTGCCGCTCTTTGTCCATCGCGATAATTTCAAGTTGCAATTCGGCAATGCGGTTACGGATTTTTTGCCGGTCGAGTGCAGCATGCGTTTCGCCCGCACCGCGTCCACCCGTGCCACTGCGCTGCCGTCCCTTTGGCCCGGCCAGCTTGGCCGCTTCGCGTAGCCGCGGCGACATATAACCCAAGCGAGCAATTTCCACCTGCGCACGAGCCGCACGCGAGCTGGCGTGGCGGTGAAAGATTTCCAGAATAATCATGGTGCGGTCCATCACTTCGCAGCCGACTTCTATTTCGAGGTTGCGTGCCTGCGACGGAGAGATTTCATGATCTACCAATACGATATCGACAAGCCGGGTCTCAGGATCTGCGGCCGACTGCGCCGCCTCTTTGGCCCTGGCGGTGCCGCTCTTGGCGGCCTTGCGTGTGTTGGCATTGTCCGATGCCACGTCGGGCTCGTCATCGATATCAATTTCGCCCTCGACAAAGCTGCGCATTTCCTGCCGTTTGCCAATGCCAACATAAGCGGTTCGGTCAAAACTGGTGCGCTTCTGAAGAAACGTGCCCACCACCTGATAACCAAGCGTTTTTGCCAGTTCACGCAACTCATTCACTGATTCATTAAGCTCAATATCGCTGACGGAGGGAAGTTGTACGGCCACGACGATGGCGCGCAGGGGTTGCTCTTTAAGTTCGTTTTGCATTGGGGGACCTGTGTACGGGTCTGAGTGAAATTTAAGAACACTTGCGGTCACTGACCGCATTGAATTTCACGCTGTGGAATGTCCCCAGCTTATCACGGCAGAGAGCGCTATTCGGCGGGCATCGCAGACCGAAAGTGCGCCGGAGGGGTTGTCAATGCTGGTACACCCTCGCATCCGCCGCCTTGATATCTGGCAACCGATGCGCGATACCCTGGTGACAATCGATACAAGTCTTCTCGCCTTTTGCCTGCACCGTCGAATGCATATCAACGGCGCGCTTACTCTGCCGCGTGAAATCCATGGACGCGAGGTTGTGGCAGTTGCGGCACTCCAGTGAGTTATTGGATTTCAGTCGCGCCCACTCGCGTTGCGCGAGTTCGTGGCGCTTGCCGATGAACTTGTCACGAGTATTGATGGTGCCGAAGATTGTTCCCCAGACCTCTTTTGAGGCCTGCATCTTGCGGGCAATTTTGTCTGTCCAGTTGTGCGGCACATGGCAGTCCGGACAGGTTGCGCGTACACCTGAACGGTTGGTGTAATGAATGGTCGGCTGCAATTCAACAAATACGTTGTCGCGCATCTCGTGACAACTTATGCAAAAAGTCTCGGTATTGGTTACTTCCAGCGCGGTATTGAAACCGCCCCAGAAAAGGATCCCGGCGATAAAACCGCCGATGGTCAGAAAGCCGAGCGAGAACACCTTGCTTGGTGACGAGAGTGTCGCCCAGTATTTTCGGATGAATAACTTCAAACGCGAGAATCTTGAGTCCGTGCTCATTTCTTCGTACTCTTCTTCACGGTCGGCACATTTTCCGCATCGATGAAACTATTTTCCACCGGTGTTTTTACGTCCATCTGCGGTACATGACACTGGATACAGAAATAGCGTTGCGGCGCGATTTCGGAGCGAAACTTGCCGTCGCGATCCGTGAAGTGCGAGACACCAACCATGATCGCCTGACTCTCCGACACCTTACTGCGACCGTGACAAGTCATGCACTTGTTAAAATTCTTGTCCACCTGATAATTCTCGATCTGGTGCGGGATCACCGGCGGTTGCATCGCAAAGGCGCGACCGCGACGGATGTCGTCGTTGATCATCCTCGGCATTACCGGTGTCGCCACTTCCTTATCCAGAGGTGCGGCACCACGCAGGCCGCGCGGATGGCCGTCACCGACTTGCGCAATAGCGGAAAAAACCAGACAGGAAAACAGCAACGCGAATATTTTTTTCATCAAAGCTCTCCTCAAACCGCGACGATTTTCACGGCGCACTTCTTGAAGTCCGTTTGTTTGGAAATCGGATCGGTGGCATCGAGCGTGACTTTATTGATCAACTGCGAGGCGTCGAACCACGGCACGAATACCAATCCCGGGGGCATTTTGTTGCGGCCACGAGTCTCGATGCGCGAGCGCATTTCACCGCGCCGTGACACCACGTTCACTTCCGAGCCGCGTCGCAGATTGAGCTTCTTCGCGTCATCCGGATGCATGAACACCACCGCGTTCGGGAATGCCTTGTACAACTCCGGCACACGCCCGGTCATGGAGCCAGAATGCCAATGTTCCAGCACCCGCCCTGTCGACAGCCAGAATGGATATTCAGCGTCCGGCTCCTCAGGTGCCGGTTCATAAGGCAACGCGATGATGTTAGCGCGATGATCGGCATTGCCGTAAAAATCAAAGCCGCTACCGACCTTCGCGTACGGGTCAGCGCCTTCGCGATAACGCCATTTGGTCTCTTTGCCGTTCACGACCGGCCAGCGCAGGCCGGGCACCTTGTGGTATTCGTCGAAAGGTGCCAGGTCGTGAGCGTGGCCGCGCCCGAACTCGGCATATTCCTCGAACAGCCCCTTCTGGACATAAAACCCAAAGGCCTTCGATTCATCATTCGCATACCCTGCTTCGATCTGTGACGATGGAAACTTATTCGTGGTGCCATTGGCGAACAGAATCTGGAAGAGTGTCTTGCCGCGCATCTCAGGTGCCTTGGCGATCAACTCCTCTGGCCACACATCCTCGACCTTGAAGCGCTTGGAAAATTCCATCAACTGCCAAAGATCGGATTTCGCCTCACCGGGTGCTGTCACCATTTGGTGCCAGAACTGGGTACGCCGCTCGGCATTGCCATAAGCGCCCTCCTTCTCCACCCACATGGCGGTCGGCAAAATCAAATCAGCAGCCTGCGTGGTCACGGTCGGATACGCGTCCGACACCACGACGAAGTTCTCCGGATTACGATAGCCCGGCAAGCCTTCGCCCAGCATGTTCGCCGCGGCCTGCATGTTGTTGTTGACCTGCACCCAATAGCAATTGAGCTTGCCGTCTTTCAACATACGGTTTTGCAATACCGCGTGGTAACCGGGCTTGTCCACAATCGTGCCAGGCGGAATTTTCCAGATTTCCTCAGCCCTGGCGCGGTGCTTCGGATTGGTCACCACCATATCAGCAGGCAGGCGATGCGAGAACGTGCCGACTTCGCGTGCAGTGCCACACGCAGACGGCTGACCGGTGAGTGAAAACGGCGAGTTGCCCGGTGTGGAAATTTTTCCGGTGAGCAGATGAATGTTGTAGACAAGATTGTTGGCCCACACGCCGCGCGTATGCTGGTTGAATCCCATTGTCCAGAATGAGACGACCTTGAGCTTCGGGTCGGCGTACAACTCGGCGAGCGCCTTGAGTTTGTCCACCGGCACGCCGGACAGCTTCGATACAGACTCTGCTGTGTATGTCTTCACATAGTCGCGGAATTCCTCGAACGTCATCGGTGTCATGTCGTTTGCCTTGGCCGCGTTTTTAGCTTTTTTCTCCAGCGGATGCTCGGGACGCAGCCCGTAGCCGATGTCTTCCGTGCCGCGCTTAAACGTGCAATGCTTGGCAACAAAATCCTTGTTCACCTTGCCGGTCTGAATGATGTAATTGGCGATGTAATTGAGCATCGCCAGATCGGTCTGCGGTTTGAAAATCACCGGAATATCGGCGAGATCAAAGCTACGGTGTTCGAATACCGACAGCACCGCGACTTTCACGGCCGGGTTGGAGAGCTTGCGATCTGTGACGCGCGTCCACAGGATTGGATGCATCTCCGCCATATTGGCACCCCACAGCACGAACGCGTCGGCGACTTCGATATCGTCGTAGCAGCCCATCGGCTCATCCATACCGAATGTCCGCATAAAGCCACCAACAGCAGAGGCCATGCAGTGGCGCGCATTGGGGTCGATATTGTTCGACCGAAACCCTGCCTTGAAGAGTTTGTTGGCAGCGTAGCCTTCCCAGATGGTCCATTGTCCAGAGCCGAACATGCCCACCGAGGTCGGGCCCTTTTTCTTCAGTGACGCCTTCCATTTTTCGGCCATGATGTCGAAGGCCTTGTCCCAAGTGATGGGCGTGAAGGTGCCCGCCTTGTCGTATTTGCCGTTGGTCATCCGTAGCAATGGCTTGGTGAGGCGGTCAGCGCCGTACATGATCTTGGAAAGAAAGTAGCCTTTCACGCAGTTGAGTCCGCGATTTACTTCGGACGCCGGATCGCCGTGGGTCGCCACGACACGATTGTTCTTTACCGCCACCGTCACCCCGCAGCCGGTGCCACAAAAGCGGCAAGCGGCTTTGCTCCATTTCAGTTCCGTCGATGAGGCCTCTGTATTGATGTTGGCAGCGCCTGCAGGTAACTGGATGCCTGCGGCAGATGCTGCGACTGAAGCGGCGGTATTGCGAATGAATTCGCGGCGGGTCAATTTGCTAATACTCATGGCAACAACTCCTTCATGACGGATTCTTCTTCGGCGTGCTGGTAGACCATCTCCACGTTCAGCACGCCAGGTATTTTTCTGATTTCGTCCATCTGGTCGAGTAGCGCGCCGGTGCTCGCACCTTCGATGACAATGACAACTTTGCCGATAGGGTCGCGCGCACTGATGTCACAACCAATCGTCGACTCAATACTGCCGATCGCGGCCTCCATGGCTTCGGGTCGCACGCGCGCGACGCAACTGGCGATATGGAGTTCAGCCATGTGTTGCATCCAGTGGCTTCACGCGAATAGCGTCCTGTGGACAAACTTGCACGCACTCAAAGCATTGGGTGCATAGATCTGGCTCAACGATCAGTCTTGGAACAGAACCAAGTTGCGGCACAAACCGTAGAGCGCCGGACTCGCAAGCATCGCGGCAGCTTTCGCAATAGATGCCGCGTGCTGCAAAGCATTGATCAGTTATCGCCACACATGGCTGGGGCATCTCGCTACGCAACAGGAAAGCGCGGCGTGAAAGACTGGTGCTGGGGAGTTCGCGCATGGCCGGTCAGCCTTTCGGCGGCCCGGCAACCATCTGATACAGCCAGATAAGCAGACCATATGAACCAACGATGGCGACGGCGATCATCGGTGCGAGCACGACGGTCAAAAATAAGAACATGCGCTTTTCGCGAGACCGACTCTCGACAGACGCGATTTCGGGCGAAGCTTCCATCTTGTTACTCCGAGAGGCACATCTGGATATTTTCCGGTGTGCTTTTGTTGTTTGCTGCGACTGAACTATTCTGGCGACCTGCGGACATTGGCATTTGATGTGGATCAAATGTCGATGAAATGGCTAAGAGATTGGCGTAGTCAGGCTAGGTGGAAAACCAGCGGCGGTCTGTGCGGTGGGATACGTAAGAAGCGGGAATTCGCGGGATAGGAGATTTGCGCGGCGTAAGCACAACTGACTGAAACGCCAGCATTGGCGGGCTTTGCAGAACGCAAATAGCTGGAAACGCACACCATCGCTAAGGTTTGTGCGACAGGGCAACTCCCAAAATATATCTAACTTGAAATCTAAACTTGGATTTTCCGCCGAGCCGCTTTGAAATAGATGCGAGCGACCACCTATTGCTAAACTCGCGCAAGTGACAAGAGTGTTGTGCATTGTCGGCACATATAATGTCGAAAGCAATTGACATAAAAAATTCCTGAGGCACGACTTTGGCTAGCTATTTCCTCAATTGAAACGTCCAACCCCCTACCTGCGCGAAAGACAAATTCGCCTGTCGTCATATGCACAATTGGCGCAGAGAAAGCGTCGCAATAGTACGTGGAAGGCCCCAGCGAAGCGCTTCATTAGGCCGGGGGAGGTGATTTTCGCCCCAGAGAAATTTAATCTAACTCGAGGGGATGGGGTTGATGTTGCAAAGTTTCTTCGAGCGTTGGCGGGACGAGTTCTGAAGCAGAATAAGCCCGTAAGATTGAATCTCAAGAGAGTCAAATCTTTCTATGTTCCTGGAGCAATTTTGCTTTTTGCCGAGATTGATCGACTCGTCTCTCTTTCGACATTGCCAAAGCCGATCTCATTGGTTGATCCTCATCTGCGGCAGCCCCGTGAAGTCCTCAAACAAATTGAAATTCATAAGATTACGGGTGATCGCTGCGACACAATACCGACGCGGGACGACGTTATTTACTGGCGTGCCACGAAGGGCACCAATCAGTCGGGGGAAAACCTAAAGTTACTCGAAGTAGTAGCTGAACGCGCCAACAAAGAACACGCCCAACAACTGGTAGTTGGCGGCATATGGCGAGGAGTTAGCGAAGCAGTAGCCAATACCGTTGATCATGCATATACGGTCCCTCGAAAAGACGGCTTTCAAGGACTCGCTACGACTAAATGGTGGATGTTCACGCAAATCAGAGACGGCCAATTCACTGCAGCAGTTTGCGATCTTGGCTGTGGCTACCGAGCAACCATCAATCAGACAATTCCTGAGTCTTTTGTGGCCAAAATGATGGCGACTCTCGTAGGAGAGAACACTGACGTGCAAGCAATTAAGACCGCAATGGAGTACGGGCGAACTGGTACCAAACTGCAACACAGAGGAAAAGGGTCGCGTGATGCACTCTCCGTACTCGCTAAACACGGAAATGGGGAATTGTTTATATTGAGCAATACGGGTTGGGTGCAATATCAGTATAAGAATGGCGTGCAAACAAAAGTGGATAGTGCAGCTATTGGAATCGACATAATGGGCACCATCATATGGTGGAATCTGCCTCTTTCAGGAGCCAGTCATGGCGGTAATTAATGTTGCAAAAGACTTTACCCGCTATCCGGCAGGGCGTTACGAAAAAAACGGAAACACAAGCGGAGAGGCGTTTCGAAAGCGATTTCTCGAGAATCCAATCGCAAAAGGCGAAACGGTAACCATTGAACTTGATGGCACCATTGGATACGGATCCTCGTTTCTCGAAGAGGCTTTCGGTGGCTTAGTTCGCGCTGTAAAAGTTTCGTCAAGCGACCTCGCGAGCACGCTAAATCTCGTGTCATCAGACAACGTCCTGATCGAGGAAATCAGGCAGTACATCGATGAGGCGAGCGAAACGCTCGGATTGAATTGAGCCTTAGTGAGATAAGCAGCGAACTTTTCAAATTTTTGGGTCAAGTCACAATCGTGGGACTCGGGTGGTTAGTGGTTCATAAGCTGACAATCGTCCGTGAAAAAGAGAAATCGCGGCGAGACATGTTATTGAAAGGAATTGATGAACTCTTATCTGCAGTGAACGAGATATTTACGGACGCGCGGAAATATCATTCCCAAAAAATTCGGGATATTTCTCTTGAAGTAAGTATCAAGATGACACTCCAAGATATTTCCGTTCAACTTGAGCAAAAAGCCCGTCTGACTAACGGGCGCGGCCTTGAGAAATGCAACAAGTCTTTCATCGGCCTCAAGCGCGCCATTACACTTGTCCATTTCGAAGATGAGCAAGATGGCGAGTTACTTGACGACAGCAATCTGCAGCAATTGATTGTGGCGCATGCTGTCGCGTTCAAACGCAATTTGCATGAATTGAAGTATGACGAAGTATCAAACGGACTAGACCTCGGTCGTACGTCGTTTTGGAAATAACATAGGCAGACTAAAGCTCATACCTACTCTTTCGTATCGATCAGAGCGTAGTCGTGATCGCCAAGTTGAATCGCGAGGGAAGCGTTAGCAAGTAGCCTGATCCGTGACTTCACATTGACGAAAATCTGGCAAACTCAAGCACCAGCGCGCCTCCTGGATCAAAAATGCCCGAAACACCCCGCCAATGCTGGCGTTTCACTATTTTTAATCCGAATCATCTGCCGCAAGCAACTTCTCCCACCCCACCCTCCCCAACCTCTCCATAGTCCCAATATTCTTCTCAAAAATATCCCCCGCTTCCGGGAACGCCGACACCGCGCGCGTCACACTTTCTTCGCGTAGCAGATGCAGCGTCGGATACGGCGAGCGATTGGTGAAGTTGGTGATGTCGTCAGGCTCGGTATCGGCGAATTGATATTGCGGATGAAAGCTGGCGATCTGGATCACGCCTTCGAGTTTTAGCTCTGCAATCGCCGCGTCGGCGACGTCCAGAAAATCGTTGTAGTCAAGAAAGTCGGTGAAAACATTTGGGTGGATCAGCAAGGTGGTGTCTGTGCTGGTTGGGGCGGCCGGGTCGGCTTCCGCCAGAAAACGCAACTCGCGTATCAGCGCCGTGAGCAAATCTTCTGATGTGTCGCCATTGCACACGACGTACCGAATCTGCGCTTTCACATGCACCGCTTTGGCGAACGGACACAGGTTCAGCCCAATGACGACGCGCTCTAACCACTTGACCGTGTCTGCAACGAAGGCGCCGTTTTCAGGCGCGCTCATGCCTGCATCACCCGCGTCACTCAACCTTCGCGCCCGATGCTTTTACCACCTCGCTCCAGCGCGTAATTTCGCTGCGAATGAAGTCACCAAACGCCTCTGACGACATCGGCCCCGGCACCGCACCGAGCTCCATGAAGCGCTCCTTGATGTCGACCGTGCCGAGCGCTTTAACAGATTCGGTATTGAGTCTGGCAATGATTTCCTTCGGCGTGCCCTTTGGTGCTACTAACCCGAACCACGATTGCACGTCAAACCCGGCCAGACCCGCTTCGCCCATTGTCGGCACATCAGGTGCTGAGAGTGAGCGTTGCGCGCTCGTCACCGCCAGCGCGCGCAGCTTGCCCGCCTTCACATGCGGTAGCGCGGATGGCATGTTGTCGAACATCACTTGCACCTGTCCGCCGACCATATCGACCATCGCCGGCCCGCTGCCTTTGTATGGGATATGCACCAGATCAACCTTGGCGAGCATTTTGAATAATTCACCGCAGAGGTGAATCGAGGTCCCTGAGCCACTTGATGCATACGAGAGCTTGCCCGGTTGCGCACGCGCGAGTTCGATCAATTCTTTGAGCGTTTTGGCTTGTACTGAAGGGTGCACGACGAGGATATTGGGCACACTCGCAAACAGCGCAACCGGCTCAAAATCCTTGGCGAAATCAAATGGTAATTTTGGGAACAGCGAGACGTTGATCGCGCTGGTAATCGCGCAGACATAAAACGTATAGCCATCCGGCGCGGCCCTGACCACTGCTTCCGCGCCGATATTGCTGCTGCCGCCTGCACGATTCTCAATGATGATCGGCTGACCGAGCGCATCACCGATCTTCTTGGCCATCAATCGCCCGACCACGTCCGTCGCCCCGCCCGGCGCAAAGCCAACGACGAACTTGATCGGTTTGTTTGGGTAGGCTTGCGCAAAGGCAGTCTGGGGAAGTGACGCGACGACAGCACCAGCACCGGTTGCGGACAAAAAATCTCTGCGTTTCATTCTCTTCTCCTCGGTTTGCGATTGTTGAATGTCTAATTCTGCCCTATCACTCAGCGCTTAACGCTTAACGCCAACATAATCCGGACTCTTCAGCGCGTTCTGCTTGAACGCGCGTGACCCGGTCTGATAATAAGCAATCGCCTCTTTCATGAGTGTTTCATTCAATGGCGCTGCTGACACCACGAGCGTCGCAGGGTCAACATTGAAGGTGGCCGCTTGTTGCTTGGGCGAGAGCACCGTCAGCACACCATCTTTGTAATAGCCAAGCTCCTGATAATTGCTCACGAACGCGCGCGCTGGTTTGGCGTTATTTTCAAACAACGACGCGCCAAAAAAATGCTCCTGCCCCTTGGCGCCCAACAGGTTGATTAGTGTTGGCGGAAGATCAATTTGACTGATCATTGCCGGGTAGCTGCCCGGTGCCAGCATATCGGGCGCGTAAAAAATCAATGGAATCCGATAATTGGCGACAGGCAATTTAGTCTTGCCTGCGACAGAGGCGCAATGATCGGCAACGATCACGAACAGGGTGTCGTTGAACCACGGTTTGCTGCGTGCCGACTCGATAAATTGGCCGATGGCGAAGTCGGTGTACTTCACGGCACCATCGCGTCCGCCGGGCGAGGCAATATCGATGCGCCCATCAGGGTAAGTAAAGGGCCGATGGTTGGAGGTCGTCATGATCTGCGCAAAGAACGGTTTCTTTATCGCGGCAGACTCATCGAGAATGCGCAACGAATTTGAGAATAGCGCCTCGTCGGCCACGCCCCACACATTTGCAAACGGAACCGATTCCTTCGGGAAATCAGTGCGATCAACAACCTTATAGTCGTTGCCCGCGAAATAGGCATTCATGTTATCGAAGTAACCATAGCCGCCGTAGATGAAATACGGCTGGTAGCCCTGATGCACCAGCAACTTACCCATAGTCGCCAGCTGTTGATTGTTTGGGCGGCGCACGATCGCCTGTCCCGGTATTGGCGGGGTACCCAAGGACAGCGCTTCCAACCCGCGCACCGTTCTTGTGCCGGTGGCGAATACTTCTTCGAATTTGAGGCCTTGCGAAGCGAGTCGATCCATATTTGGCGTCAATCCTTTCTTGCCGCCATACGCACCAACAAAGTCCGCCGACATACTTTCCATCGTAATCATCACCACGTTTTTGGGGCGTCTTGTGAACGGTCCAAGCGCATCAGATTTTTCAAGCAGCGGCGGTTGAGCATTAGCCGATAACCCCATTATTGTTGCTAACGGTGGCCGTGCCATACCAAGTTTGGCGAGTATCTGATCGGCTTCTTGCTGCGGGATCGTTTTGTAGAATTTATCGTAATCAAGTTCATTGCGGCGCATTGCGGCACTAAGCGAAAATAAACCGTTGCCGGAGAGTTCCAATGCGTGCTCGTTGCCGTCGCCAGACATCTGGTCCACATTCGCAACGTTGTAGCTCAACACCGGCAGCACCACTGCCGCGCCGACCATGAGAAAGCGCTGCTTCCAACTGATTGGCACCGATGAAAAACTGATCCGGCGTGAAATTAGCCACGCGATTAGTCCCGCAGTGAGTGCGATGGCCGAAATGATCAGACCCACCGGGTAAGACTGTTTGATGTTGCCGATGACTTCCTTGGTATAAATCAGATAGTCAACGGCGATAAAGTTAAATCGGGTGGTGAATTCGTCCCAGAAAACCAATTCAGCCACGACACCGAATAGCAACGCGCCAACCATGACTACGAGCATCGCCCACCTGAATTGCGACAAAACCGGGCGTTTCAGTAGCGCATTTGGCAGCAGTGCCGCAAATAGAAAGATCGGCACCAACAAGTAAGCCAGTGTCGCCAGATCGAACCACTGACCACGCAAAAAAGCGCTAGCCGATTGCGTCGCGACCATTTGCGTGGGGCCCACCTGAACCCATAACGCAATGCGCAAGAGCAGCCAGAGCGCGAGCGCAATGCCAACGAAGACGAGCGCAAACGGCAATTGAATATGCTCGCGCCTGATAAATAGCGATTTCATGTGTTGGTCCCCGGGAGCAATGCGCGTGCAGCCGCTTGAGCACCATTTTGCGGCTTTTGTCGAATGGTCGTGCGACGGTAGTGTAGCCGCCTTTTGACAGGTGCTGCACGACACCGTTTGATCACATTGTGCAACGCACCAGTGGAACCTGGCCCGCGCTGCCAAAATGGGTTAACTCGCGACACAGGTTTGTCCAATTTTGTACAATCAAGGTATGCACACTCAATCCCGCGCCCGTCATCAATCAAATGCCGCAATGGCATTGCGCCTGCGTCTCACTACCGGCATCGTCCTGCTGTGCGGGTTCGCACTCGTCAGTTGCGGCGGCGGCGGTGGAGGCAGCGATTCCGCCCCAATCATTTCAGTGCCCCCACCGGTCAGCGGTACGGCATGGTCGGGCTTTGGACGCGACGCGCAGCATTCGGCTGTCGGCGCGGTCGCCACGCAGCCGCTCACCCGCCTGATCTGGCAGATGCCAGTTGATCTGGCACCGCAATATTCTGGTACGTCGCTATTGATCCACTACGGCTCACCCGTGATTACGCCGAGGAATACGGTGGTGATGCCCGTCAAGACTGGTGCGACGGGCGGCTTTCGCATCGAGGCCCGCAACGGTTTAACCGGCGCTGCTGTTTGGACTGCGGCGACCGATTACATTCTGCCGACGCAACAAAGCTGGACACCGAGCTACAACCTTGCCCTCAATGCGGCAAACCGTATCTATGCGCCGGGTGCTGGCGGAAAACTTTTCTTTCGGGACGATGCGGACAACGCCAACGGTATCTTGCAGACATCGGTATTTTATGGGGCCGATGCTTACAACGCCGCAAAAACCGTTTACGACCAGAGTGTCATTATCAATACGCCGTTGACGGTAGACACGGCTGGCAACGTTTTTTTTGGCTTCATCGCCAATGCCGCCAACCCGGCGAACCTGATCAGCGGCATAGCGCGTGTCGCCGCCGATGGACGTGGAAGCTGGGTGGCGGCAACTGTGGCGGCGGGAGATGCCACGATTTTGAAAGTCGCCACCAATAGCGCGCCGGCGGTTTCGCTCGATGGACGCACGCTTTATGTCGCGGTCAACACCAGTTCAAACGCAGGCTTGCCCAACGGCTATTTATTGGCACTCGATACCACCACACTGGCCACACGCGGCAAAATCCGCCTGACCGATCCGAACAGGCAAACACCCGCATGGGTGAACGATAACGGGACATCTTCGCCCATGGTCGGCCCGGATGGCGATGTCTATTTTGGTGTTCTCGAAGCGAGCCCGCCTTCGCACAATTTCACCGGCTGGATGCTGCATTTCGACGCAACACTTGCCCAGATCAAAACGCCGGGGGCGTTCGGCTGGGACAATACGCCTTCTGTCGTGCCGCGCGCGATGGTACCGGGCTATACCGGCGGCTCAAGCTATTTGCTCATGACCAAATACAATAATTATGGCGGGGCCGGTACCGGCGACGGCAGAAACCACATCGCGATTCTTGACCCGAACCAGACACAGGCCGATGCCATCAGTGGCGTGCCCGTGATGAAAGAAATTCACACCATGCTCGGCCCCACACCCGACCCCGCCTATCAAGGTGGCGTGAAGGAATGGTGTATCAACACCGCAGCAGTTGATCCGCTCACGCGTTCGGTGCTGGTCAATAGCGAGGATGGCTACCTTTATCGTTGGGATCTATCAGTCAATCAGCTCACCGAGCGCATCCGTCTCAATAGCGGCACTGCCCAATCCTACACGCCGACGGCCATCGGCCCGGACGGCACCGTGTATTCGATCAATAACGCGGTGTTGTTTGCCGTGGGGCGCTAATTATTTCCAACCCTCGACCATTTCCGAAAGCCCATTCATGAATCTGGACGCGCAAGTAATCGACACGCTTTCAAAGGTAACGACGGCGACACTGACCACGCTGCTACTCAAAAAAGGCCTGCGCAACGTGTGGATGCGCGGCACCCGACCGCTGCGGCCTGATCAGCCGCGTTTGGTCGGGCGTGCATTTACGCTGCGCTTCGTGCCCGCACGCGAAGATCTTGCGACACCGGAATCATGGTCCAAGCCAATATCAACACGCGCCGCAATTGAGGCGATGCCGGCGGGCTGCATAACAGTAGTGGATGCGATGGGCTGTACCGACGCCGGTA
>JAYURJ010000095.1:0-4851 GCA_043756275.1 Betaproteobacteria bacterium
GAATGGTTCCGCCAGCATCGGCAACATCAACGGAAAACTCAACACCGCTGCGATAATGACGGGCAGCGCGGGGTTGCTGAATGGCGCAGGTTTATCGGATGCAGCTTCAACGGCTGAGGCACCGTAACCGGCGCGCTTGACAGCATCGACAAGCGCATCAACTGTCACGGCATCCGACACGGTCAATACAGCGGCCTGTTCAGTCGCCAGATTTACCGTCGCGTTCAACACGCCCGGCATCTTGGCTAACGCCTGCTCGACGCGGCCAACGCAGGAAGCGCAGGTCATGCCGGTGATATTGAGTGTGATCGTTTGTTCAGCCACGCCGTAACCTGATTTTTCAATCGCCTCGACGACCGTGGTGATGTTTATCGGCTCGGCTGCGTAGAGCGTCGCGGCTTCGGTGGCGAGATTGACGGTGGCAGCATCGATACCCGGCAGCGCAAGAAGCGTCTTTTCAACGCGGGCAACGCAAGAGGCACAGGTCATGCCGGTGATCTGTAGATTCATTTTTCTACTAGTCTCCCTCACCGGGAAAAGACAAAAATTACACTTTCACTGGGTGATAGCCAGCATCCGAAATTGCGGCGATCACTTTGTCGCTAGTGATTGCGCTCGCAATCTTCACCCGTTTGCTCACAACATCGGCGTCTATGGTGGCATTGGTGTCCAGCCCTTTGACCACGCGCGTAATGCTGGCAACACAGCCGCCGCAGGTCATGTCATTTACAGTAAGTTCAATCATGGTGCGCTCCTGAGTGGTAGCTGGCATATATGGGGACAAATATTCAAACTCCAATAGCGGAGCGCCTCACAGAGCAAAAATGCCCGGAAACGCCCGTCTATCCTCATCTCTAGCCCTTCTGCTTCGCTTCAAGTGTGCCCTTATCCCGAAAACAGGAGAAGGGAACATTTTGCTCCCCTCTCCCCGCTGGGAGTGGGGTCGGGGGTGAGGTGGGCGTTCTTGCCAAAAGACTCAAAACTTCCCGTTCAACGCCAGCAACGCCACATTGAGCAGTGTCGCAAACGAGACCCACGCGAGATACGGGGCCAACAGCCAGGCGGCCGGTTTATCGAGGGGATGAAAGCGCTGGATGGTGGCGGCGATGGCGAACCACATCAACACGATGACAGCCAAGCCGCCTGCCAGAGAGTGCGCACCAAAAAACACTGGTGACCATGCGGCATTCAATATCAGTTGCACGCCGAATAGGCGCAGCGCCAGTTTCCGCTCGGTCGATGCCGGTAAACACCAGATGCGCCAGGCGGCCACACCCATGGCGACATAAAGTACGGTCCACACCGGCGCAAACAGCCAGGCGGGCGGATTGAAAGCGGGTTTATCGAGTGCCGCATACCAGAGGCCCGGCTTGAAGAACAGGCCGATAACAACGCCGACCGCCACGCACAGCCCCACCCAAGCAGCCAGCGCCGGCCAACGGAGCGGATGTGGAGGCAGGATTGGGGAGCCTTCTGAATTCATGGTTTTTCCTGTGGTGCCACGATTAGTGAATGCACAGTGTGACAGCAGAAGGCTCGTCGAAATTCACAGTACAAAAAATTGATTAGCGCGCTAAAAATTCTGCCACGGCTTCCCAGCCCGGTGTCTGGTCGGCAAATTTTTTCATGATGATCAGCAACGGCACCGCGAGCAGCATGCCGCCAACACCCCACAGCCAGCCCCAGAACAGCAACGCCACGAACACCACGGTGTGATTCAGCGCCAGCCGTTTTCCAACCAGCATCGGATTGATCAACTGGCCTTCGACAAACGTGATGCCGACAAAACAGGCCACCAGCAGTAGCGCCTGACTGGTGGAATGGGTGAACGCCATTCCCGCCAACAACAGCAACGCAGCGCTGGTACCGGCACCGATGTAAGGAATGAAATTAAGCAACGCCACCAAGGCACCCCAAAACCACGGCATCGGTAGACCAAACCCCCATGTCAGCAACGTTACGCCGAACCCCAGACCGATATTGATCATGCTGACGCTGGCAAAGTAAGTCGCCACATCCCGCTGCACTGTGCGCACCACCGTCACGGCGCGTACCTTGTCGCGGAAAATGGGCAGTACCCGGACAAGTTTGGTCAGAAAAAGGTCGCCCGAGGACAACAGGAAATAGGCCAGCACCATCGCGCTGACAGCCGAAATAATAAAGCCCTGCGCCATCTGCAAAAGCACGCCGGTCATGTTGAGCCCTTGCGCGGCAGCCTGTTTGGTCAGGTCGGTGGTGTCGCGTGGTGCGATCAAATTACCAAAACGAAAACTGCGCACCCATCGCAAAAATTCCGCCAATAAATTTTGTACCTGCTCGGGCAACTCGGCCAGGACATCCCACGCCGGTATCACCAATATTTCGATTGCCAGCACCAGCGACCCGACCATGGCCAGCATCACGATGGCGGCACCGATGGGTTCAGGAATGCGCAATTTGGAAAGCTTGTCGACAACTGGTGTCAGCACCACCGCGATAACCATGCCGAACAGAATCGGCATCAACACTGCGCGACCGAAATAAAGTGCGGCCACCAGTGCCAGCACAAACATGCCTACAATCGGCAGGGTGCCACGGGAGCGTGCACGTGTCGGGGCGACAACCACCGGCGGATCGTCGTTCGTGGGCAGCACAAATGCCACAGGTGCTGCATCAGCTGCACCATCGGCAATCGCCGCGCCGTCATTGCTGGCGGCATCTTTGATTGCGGAGGGCGCGATTACATCCGAAGTTGTCAGTTCAACGCCCGGCATCGAGCAAGCCCGCCAAATCATCTGCATGCTCTTCTTCGACTGACAAAATCCATTCGAGCAACCGACGCGTGGTGGTATCGTCGTTGCCGATCACTTCGATCATTTCCTTGTAGCTATCGATGGCGATACGTTCTGCGACCAGATCTTCCTTGACCATGTCTATCAGGGTATTGCCCGGGATGTACTCGGCATGGCTGCGCTTGGTTAATGTATCGGGTGAAAAATCGGGCTCACCGCCCAACTGCACGATACGCTTGGCGATTGCGTCGGCATGCTCTTGCTCTGCTGTGGCATGCTCCAAAAATTCAGCGGCAACAGATTCAGCGTGCACGCCGGTGGCCATAAAGTAGTGCCGTTTGTAGCGCAACATACAAACGATTTCGGTCGCCAGTGCTTCGTTGAGCAATTTCACTACCTGATCGCGATCAGCCGCATAGCCGACCGTAACGGCACCCTCTTCAATTTCGCGCCTGGCGTTGGTGCGCAACTGCGCGACGCTGCTCATGGAACGGCTGCTCGTGATCGTCTGATTGTCAGCTAGTTTGGTGACTTTACTCATGATGGTTATGCCTGTCTTTCTCGTATCTGTGTGGTTTGAACTAACAGCGCTCCGACCTTGCGCAAGGCGCGCATGGTCGATAGCAAACTGATGGCCATGGTGACAAAACGTCGGCCGCGACCAAGCTTTGAAGAAGCATTGAAGCTCCAGATCACGCCAGCGGCGACGACGGATGCCTTTAACAACTTCCATCCGTTTTGAATGGAACGCTGCGACCGCCCCAGCGCCTGCAAATCCAGCGCAACCAGTCGCCCTGCATCCGCTGTTTCTTCACGTGCGATATGGATGCGCGCCAGTAACGCCTCTCGCCGCTGGGATAACAACAACGGCGGACGACGCACGGCGGACATCATTACGCCTGTGTAATTATTGGCGATGCCATTACCGCCGCGTCGCGTCTGAGTTCTTGGGCGCTGTTGGCAAACAGCGTCGTCGAGCGCTGCAACTGCGCGGCTAAATAAAATCCGCCGCCAATCGTCAGCACGACAAACGTACCCGCCAACGACAGCGCGGCCGGCACGCGGTTTGGGGTGTCCCAATAGATTGCCAGAATCAGAATCGCGACCATCACCAGACTCACCATCAGCAACGCGCTCACGATTGCGGCGCTCATGGCGAGTCTGACGAGCCGGGCTTTTTCTTCCTGCACCTCGATCGATAACAACTCGACGCGCATTGCGACATGCTCGAGCACGGAGCCGCCAAGCTGGCGAATGTGCGTCAGGAACCCATCGGTTCCCCTCGCAGATGTCGCCCCGGTCGTGTCCGAGAGCATGATCAGCTAGCGCGACGATTCGTGATCAGCATACCGACTAGCATCCCGACACCACCGGCAACGGCGATGGATGTCCATGGATTACCGTGCACATATTCGTCGGTGGCTTTGGCGGCAACTTTAGCCTGATGGACGGTGGCGTCCTGCAATTCGCAATAACGGGCCTTGGCGGACTCCAACTGCTCTTTGAACTTGTCACGCGCAGCGGCGAGCGCATGGTCGCCACTACCGGCTGCACTTTTGAACAGGGCTTCGCCTTCGGACAACAACGCTTTAAAGTCGCTGACGACCTGATCCTTTGATTCAATCAGACTATGCGCCTTCTCGGTAACGCGCTCGAGGCTGTCGGCCCCGTTTGATGATGCTTTCATTGGGTTGGTATTCATGTCTAGCTCCTGTCAGGGTGGATGGAAAAATTAGTTTCTGCGTCTGACAAGGCCCGCGATCAGGCTCACCAGAAACAGCACGATGAAAATGAAGAACAGCACTTGCGCGATGCTTGAGGCACCGGCGGCGATACCGCCAAAACCCATGAGCCCGGCAATGATGGCGATGATAAAAAATACGGCGGCGTAGTACAGCATGATGGTCTCCTTGCGTTTGTTGGGTGTTCGCATGGCAGCGGGAGTCTTGTCTTCACGCTGCCCCTGCCACAATTGCAGACTACGCAAGCGCCTGTGAGAGTCGCATCAGACGGTTGGCCTACCACTTGTAGGACATACGCCCATTTGTGTCCCATGACCTGTACCGTTCGGTGTTTCTCT
>JAYURJ010000096.1:0-14455 GCA_043756275.1 Betaproteobacteria bacterium
TTCCCGCCCGCATCACTGGCACCAAAGCAAAGTACCAGCGCCAGTTGGATGTGGCGATCAAGCGCGCGCGTTTTCTCGCCTTGATTCATTACACCGACCCCCACTAATCTGAGGCCAAGAGAAAATCATGCAAATTATTTTGATGGAAAAAGTGGTTAATTTAGGTTCGTTAGGCGATGTCGTGACAGTGAAAAACGGTTATGCCCGTAATTTCCTGATCCCCGAAGGTAAAGCCAAGCGCGCAACCGAAGCCGCCAAGAAAGAGTTCGAAGCAAGACGCGCCGAACTCGAATCGAAAGCGAACGAGATCCTCACCGCCGCGCAAGCACGCGCTGAAAAGCTCGAAGGCTACATGGTGCAAGTCACGCAAAAAGCCGGTGTCGATGGCCGTTTGTTTGGCTCGGTTACCAACAGCGATATCGCTGAAGCGCTGACCAAGCAGGGCTTTGAAATGAAAAAAGGCGAAGTCGTGATGCCAAACGGTCCGTTGAAGACCATCTGTGATTTCCCGATCACGTTGAACCTGCACACCGATGTGAAGGCACAGATCACCGTGTCCGTACTGGGTGACCACAGCTAAACAATGCTGGTGAGTCCGGCGGGCAGCTTCCAATAGCTTGTCCGGGTCGCAAAAAAACCGCTGTCTCGAAAGAGGCAGCGGTTTTTTTATCCACAACTTATGCACACGATATGCACGTCAATCACACCGAATTATCCGTTGCGGTAGGATAGGTGCGGTGACAGAATCTGTGACCTTGTTTTATCAACAGCACCCACGCACCACGTCGTTCGCTTCGCTCAAAACAAAGACCAACCACCAATGGCTGCAAATCCTTCTGTCGTACCGCTGTACTCGCAGGATTCGGGCGATCCGCAAATCTCCGCGCTGAAACTGCCGCCCCACTCGATCGAGGCGGAGCAATCGGTGCTGGGCGGTTTGCTGCTCAATAACGAAGCGTGGGATCGCATCGGCGACATCGTCAGCGATGAGGATTTCTATCGCGACGACCATCGCCGCATCTATCGGCATATTTCAAAGCTGATCGAAAACAACAAACCGGCTGATGTGTTGACGGTCGCTGAATCGCTACAGTTGGGCGGCGAATTGCAGGGCGTTGGCGGCATCAGCTATCTGCAAAGCGTATCCGAAGGTACGCCTAGTGCCGCCAACATTCGCCTTTACGCCGAGATCGTTCGCGAGCGCGCGATCACGCGTCGCCTTGCCCGCGTGGGCGAGGAAATTGCCGACGCAGCTTACGTGCCCAATGGCCGCGAAGCGCGCCAGTTGCTCGATGAGGCCGAGAAAAAGATCTTCGATATTGCCGAGATGGGCCGAAAGCACGGCCAGGGATTTATGTCGATGTCTGGTTTGCTGGCCGATGTCATGACGCGGCTAGATGAGCTATCCAAAAACCCATCGTCGGTGACCGGCAAGGCGACTGGTTTCGTTGATCTCGACGAAATGACTTCCGGCATGCAGGATGGCGACCTCATCATCCTTGCGGGTCGCCCATCAATGGGCAAGACGGCGATGGCGTTGAACATCGCCGAACACGTCGCGCTGGGCCTTGGCCTGCCGGTACTGATTTACTCGATGGAGATGGGCGGCACGCAAATCGCCGGACGTTTCCTGAGTTCGATTTCAAAAGTTGACCAGCAGCGGCTCCGCACTGGCCGACTGGAGCCGCGCGATTGGGACCGGCTGAATGTCGGGTTCGCAAAACTCAACGATGCGCCTATTCATATCGACGAAACTCCTGCGCTCACCGCGTTAGACCTACGCGCGCGTGCCCGCCGCATGTGGCGCCAGTACATGGGCCTGGGGCTGATCGTGGTCGATTACCTGCAACTGATGTCGGCGTCTACTTCGGGTGAAAACCGCGCGACGGAGATTTCCGAAATTTCGCGCTCATTGAAAGCGCTGGCCAAGGAATTAAAAGTGCCCATCGTGGCGCTGTCGCAGTTGAATCGCTCGCTAGAGCAACGCCCCAACAAGCGCCCCGTGATGTCTGACCTGCGCGAATCCGGCGCAATCGAGCAGGACGCTGACGTGATTTTGTTTATCTACCGTGACGAAGTCTATAACCCGGAAAGTGCTGAAAAAGGCACGGCCGAAATCATTATCGGCAAGCAACGTAACGGTCCCATCGGCACCATCCGGCTGACATTCGTTGGCGCCAACACCAAGTTTGAAAATTACGCGGGGTCGCAGGGTGGCGGGCAGAGCTACTAAACTAGTCCGGCAACGTTGATCGGGTAATATCGTCAGTTGTAGCAGAGATTCATTTCCGAAAGAATCCAAACGCCATGACTCGCCCCATCCGCGCCGAAATCTCCATCGCAGCCTTGCGCCACAATTACGCGCTCGCCAAGTCAAAAGCGCCGAAGTCGAAAATTTTTGCAGTCGTCAAAGCCAACGCGTACGGCCACGGCTTTAAGCGCGTTGCCGCTGCCTTGCCCGATGCAGATGGCTTCGCCACGCTGGAGCTCGATTCCGCGGTGCAGTTACGGGACTTGAAAATTGAGCAACCGATTTTGCTGCTCGAAGGTTTTTTCAGCGAAAAAGAATTGCCAACCTACGTGCTGCAAAATTTCACGTCGGTGGTGCGCGATCTGGAACAAATCAAGCAGATCACCGCCGCGAGCCTCACCAAGCCGCTCGATATTTTCCTGAAATTCAATACCGGCATGAACCGGCTGGGCTTGAAAGGGCCGCTCTCCGGCTATGCAATCAACATGGCAGCATCGCATCGCAACATCGGCGCGGTGACGTTGATGACGCATTTTGCCAGTGCCGACGGCCCGGAAGGCGTAGCCACACAGCTCGCGCGATTCGACGATATCGTCAAAGCCGCCAAACCAGTCTTCGGCAAGAAAGCATTTGGCCAGAGCATCGCCAATTCTGCCGCTTTGCTCAAATTCCCCGAAACCGCGCGCGATTGGGCACGCCCCGGCATCATGCTGTATGGCTCATCGCCATTCGCCGACGTAAGTGCTGAGTGGTTGGGCTTAAAGCCGGTGATGGCGCTGCGCAGCGAGATTATTGGTGTGCAGGCGCTCGACGTTGGCGACAGCGTTGGGTATGGCGGCGCGTTCACGGCAAAAAAGAAAATGCGCGTTGGCGTGGTCGCCTGCGGCTATGCAGATGGTTATCCGCGCCATGCGCCCGGCAGCAACGAACACGGCACACCCGTGATCGTCAGCGGCAAGCGCACGCGCACTATCGGCCGGGTTTCGATGGACATGCTCGTGGTTGACCTCACCGACATGCCGCACGTGCATATCGGCGCGCCGGTAACGTTATGGGGCGAAGGCTTGTCGGCCGATGAAGTGGCGGCAGCATCAGGGACTGTCGCTTATGAACTCTTTTGCGCCATCGCGCCACGCGTGCCGATGGTGGAAGTTGATTAATGGCAGAAACGCCCATCACCAGCTCCGGCAACGCAAAGCTAGCGCCGCCGCATCGCAATCTCGACCGCAATCCCAAGCCCAAGTCAACACCAGCCGCGCCCAATCCCACGCCCAAGAGCCTGTTGATCGCGCTACAAAAAGAATACTCGACGCGGTTTCACATGTTCCTGATTGTCGCGGCCTGCATTTCGGTCGCGGTGTTAACGACACGCTTGATGCTGAGCGCTGGTGTGACCGTGATGTGGGAGCGCTACGCGACCGCACTGGTGCTTGCGTATGCCACTTTTTTCGTTGGCGTCTGGGTATGGCTGCATTTATCACAATACGGTCGTCATCTGCGTGCGGACTGGGGACGCAGGAACAATTGGAATCCCGATGGTGGACTCGATGTCCCGCTCAATCTAAATATGGGCGGCATCACAGCCAATCCCGTCAATATGCCGTTGCAAGATGGCGGCGGCACATTTGATGGCGGTGGGGCGGGCGGTAGTTGGGATGTGCCTGATACTTCCGTGGCGCTCGACACACCGGGTTCCGGTTTGCTTGATGGTGTCGGTAGCGTGGCTGATGTCGGTGACGAAGGCGGGGTCTTTCTGATCATCGCAGGTGTCCTCATCGCGATTGCGCTCGCTGCAGTATTCGGTGCCACTGCCTACGTGATTTATCAAGCGCCCGCGATTCTCGCGGAAGTGATTTTTGAAGTACTGTTGGGTTCCCCATTGGCAAGAGGCGCAAAAGCGCTCGATTCCGCCAACTGGGCATCGATGTTGCTGAAAAAAACCTGGAAGCCATTCGCGCTGATGGCCGCTGCTGCAATGAGTTTTGCGGTGTACTGCAATGTCGCGTTTCCGCAAGTGACGACGGCGGGGCAACTATTACAAATGATCCTCAAATAACTCCAAATGGCAAAACTAAAAACCCTCTACTCCTGCACCGAATGCGGTGGCCAGAGCCCGAAATGGCAGGGCCAGTGCCCGCACTGCAACGCATGGAACACGCTCATCGAAGGTGTCGCAGAAACTGCCAGTGCCAATCGCTATTCCACACTCGCGGGCGTCAACGCCGAGCGCGGCAAAGTGCAATCGCTCTCAAAGGTTCGCGCAGAAGACGTGCCGCGCCGACCCACCGGCATCGGCGAATTTGATCGCGTACTCGGCGGCGGCTTGGTCGATGGCGGTGTGGTGTTGATCGGTGGTGACCCCGGCATCGGCAAATCAACGCTGCTGCTGCAGGCCCTCTCTGCTGTCTCCGCCGGTTCATCGGTGCTATACGTGAGTGGTGAAGAATCCCCGCAACAAATCGCCATGCGCGCCAAGCGCCTCTCGCTCGATACACACGATGTAAAGCTGCTGGCAGAAATTGAACTCGAGAAAATCCTTGCCACACTCGTCGCCGAGAAACCACAAGTCGCCGTCATCGATTCCATCCAGACCGTCTATTCCGCCGCGCTCACCTCCGCGCCCGGCTCGGTCGCGCAAGTGAGGGAATGCGCGGCGCACCTCACCCGCTTCGCCAAATCTACCGGCACCACCATCGTGCTGGTCGGGCATGTGACGAAGGAGGGCGCGCTCGCCGGTCCGCGCGTGCTCGAACACATGGTCGATACCGTGCTCTATTTCGAAGGCGACACCCACTCCGCGTTCCGCCTTATCCGCGCCGTCAAGAACCGCTTCGGTGCGGTGAATGAAATCGGCGTGTTTGCGATGACCGAGAAAGGCCTGCGCGAAGTCACCAACCCCTCGGCGATGTTTCTATCGCAGCACAACAACAATGTGCCCGGCAGTTGCGTGATGGTCACGCAGGAAGGCACGCGGCCGCTGCTGGTGGAGATTCAGGCGTTGGTCGATGAAGCACATGCCAATCCCAAGCGCCTCTCGGTCGGCCTGGAACAAAATCGCCTCGCCATGCTGCTCGCGGTGTTGCATCGCCACGCCGGTATTGCCGTATTCGATCAGGATGTATTCATCAACGCCGTGGGCGGCGTGCGCATCGACGAGCCCGGTGCGGACCTTGCTGTTCTGCTCGCCATCGTGTCGAGCTTCAAGAACAAAGCGCTACCGGCCAAGCATGTCGTGTTCGGTGAAGTCGGGCTGGCTGGTGAAGTGCGCCCCGTGCAGCGCGGGCAGGAGCGCCTGCGTGAAGCCGCCAAGCTCGGGTTCACGCATGCAATCGTGCCGAAGGCGAATAAACCGAAGCAGAAGATTGAGGGGTTGACCATTATTTCGGTCGAACGGGTTGGTGAGGCAGTGGAGTATTGCAGGGGCTGAGCGTAAGTTGGCGGTGGAAAGCGTTGAGGCGGGGCACAATACAAGCCCTGCGACTTGATGCAGATATGAGAAATAAATAGGTCTTGGCTTCCGCACGAGAGTTGCTTTTGTGCGATCTTGAAATTACGGCGTCGTCCAAGAGTACGCTAGCGCGCCTGAAATTCTCTATTCGTTTCAGAAGGCTCAAATAAATAAATGGCAAAGAACACTGAAAAACAGGCTGTCTACTCCGCGCCACTAGTACTTCCCAGCGGGGACGATTCCACCAAGTTCAAGAGATTTCTCCATGACTATGGGACCGCAGTTCTTGGCGTGCTTCTTACTGCCACAGTTGCAGTTGGAATCTATGTGAGCCAAAAGTTGAATGAAGTAACGACGCGCCTTGCTGAGGTTGGCACTCGTGCCGACGAAAGGGCGATAAATCTTACTGCACGTATCGATCGGATTGCGAGTGCATTGCCGGACGTAAGAGTCCGTATTGCAAAAGAAGAGTTAGCTAAACCAATTCAGTACGCAATAATTGTCACAGATTCGTATGAAAAGTCGAAGGGTGAAGTGATAAAGAAGGTTGCAATAATAGATTCACGCAAGAACGAAGCAATCACACTGACAGTACCTGCGAAAACTTCTTCGGTTGAGTACGTAAATTACATGGTTGCCGGTATCGCAAAAAAACTAGATCCCCGTGCTGTTACGTTTTCTGAACTTGACGCATTTGCATTTGAGGCAAATGAAAAACTAGTTTCGCCTACGGAAATTAGTCCGCAAAATAGTTATGTTCTACGATTTGTTACGTTGCCGACGAATTCGACAAACGTTCAGAGCGTTTTTGCGAATGAGCTCTTAGGTCCGAATGCGAAATTTTCGACGATTTCAGTCAAGGGAATTGTCAACTATGGCGACGCAGTAAGTAGGCTTGTACGTGATGGCGATCTTCATAAAACGATTGAAGTTCCCCTAAATTACAAACGAATGGATCAAGAACCCAAAGTAAGGCGCTAAGAGAACTGACTTAAACAGAACCAACTGATATGCAAACAAGCAATTTTTCAAAATCGAACATTAATTGGGACATAAACCAACAATCAGGAACTGACCACCAGTTAATATCTGAGACAGACTACTACTACTTTCTAAAGCACAAGCATCCACGCGGCTCCAAGGCCGAAAGTGCCAGAAACACCGCGCCAGTGCTAGAGCTAGTACCACAAATGCCCGTCGCCACTGCCAAGTTGCTCCTGCATGAACATTGTCTACAACCGTACAGTGGATCGAAGCGGCGAAGATGAAAAAGCTCGTCCTAATTTGCAACTAAATCGACCCTGGTTGATTTATTTTTGTCAAAAAAACTTCTTTTTCAACTTTGATGCTAAGCGGCAAGATTGCTAGCGGGACGCATGGAGAAATGCTGGCTGCCAAACTCCGGAAACTTTTCTAAGAATGGACATTTAGTGAACAGATTCGATATTCGGGATAAGCAAAGTGCAGGTAGTTCGCCATCGAAAAGAATTCAGCCAGGCTTGGCATGACAAGTTTGTCTGCACGAAGGCGGATAGATTTAGGTGATGGCATTTCACGGAACTGTAGTTTCTTGGGTCTGCAAGATCTCATTGCTCAACGTGGAATCGACAGGACCAAGGGCGACAATCTGCTAATGAGATATTTTCCGGCGGAATTCTTCTCCACTCAGAATGAGCGCTGTTGGAAGTTCTACCTATCTAAAGCAAAAAAAGATGCCGCCTCAAACCCGTATCGGATATCGCCAACAAACGTTCGGTCGTTAGCAAAAAACTACAACACATTTTTTCAGAGTAGTTACCCAACAAACACGGTAACGGGATTTGCGAAATGGATTTTCTCTCTATACCAAAATACAAATTCAATCGCAATGCAGACTGGCAAGAGTAAGGAATATGAAATCCTGAATCACAAGCATAAAGTCCCGAGCGGCGCACCATTTTCTGACTGGGAACCGCTTTTTATCGATCGTCTGTTGGATGAGAGTTCCGAATCGCTAACAATTTCAATATTGGCTGTCTGTGACTCTCCGTTGCTCGGCAAGCCTGACTATGTTTTTCACAATAAGGTTACTGGCAAGATAATTATTGTCGAGGTCAAAGTTAGTGATCGGACATTGCCATCGGATGGATGGCCTAATCTGCGCGGGCAACTATGGGCTTATGCTCACAGTGATTGCATCTTGAATTTGTCGTCTGACATTATCCTAATTGGCGAGGTATGGAGTCCCTCCGGTATTAATTTGCTCAAAACGTGGCGCTGGGAGCTATCGGATCCGGAGTTCTATCAAGAGAACGAGGAACTATTTTCCATATATAAAAAATGGGCAGAGAAAAGTCTGGTTCGGAATAAGCAGCGATTTTAGAGGGGCGAGGCACGCTGCGGATGCGCAGGGCGTAATCAGTGATAAGGGGCCAGCGGTTCGCAGTAACAGCAATTGAGCTAGCGGGTTGAAGTCCCGTCCAAGGAATTATCCATACGCCTTGGTAGCACGCAGGAGCGGCGCTCGAGTAATCGGCGCAACGATAAGGGGTCAGCGTCAATTGTTTTGCGAAACTATTCACCCTGACCCGTTTATTCGTTTATTCGGACGAGAATGACTCTAAAGGCGCCGGGAAAGTTACGTTGAAGGTGCGTGGATGCCGGGGCTTCCAGGTTAAACGGGCTTTGTTTTACTTGACGGGCGGTTCAAGTAAAGCGCCTGCTTTGTTTTTCAGCGTTGCCTTGCCCATCTGCCACAGCAGGAAGCTGTAGATGTCCGCCGCCATCGCGTAACGCTGCGTCGCGGTGCTGCCCATACCGTGCCCGGCCTGCATGTCCAAGCGCAGCAACACCGGCTTGCCGCTGGTGGAGGCCGCCTGCAAACGCGCGGCAACTTTGGCGCTGTGCCAGACATCGACACGCGGATCGTTCATGCCATGCACCAGCAGGACGGCGGGATAGGCGGTGTTGTCACGGATGTTGTGGTAAGTGCTCATCTCCAGCAGCGCCGGGAATTCGCCGGCTTTTTTGGCGCTGCCGAATTCGGAAATATTAGTGATGCCGTTGGCGCTTTCTTCGGCGCGCACGGCGTCCATGACGCCGACATCGAAAATGGCAGCGGCAAACAACTCGGGTGCGCTGGTGACCGAACGGCCGACAAATATGCCGCCGGCACTGGTGCCCATCACGCCCAGCGTTTTCGCTGACGCGTAGCCCTCGGTGATCAGGTATTTGGCGCAGGCGACGCCGTCTTTCCAGGTATTCGATTTGGTGGCCTTGAAGCCGCCGCGATACCACTCGTCCCCATAGACACCGCTGCCACGCACATTGGCGAGGGCGATTACGCCACCTTGCTCAATCCAGACCATGCGAGCCGAAGAAAAACCTGCCGTTTCAGAAAATCCATAAGATGCGTAAGCCGTGAGTAGTGTCGGATTGGTTCCGTCTCGCTTCAACCCTTTCTTGTAGAGGAGCGTCATCGGTACCATGGCGCCGTCGTGGCTTTTGACTTTAACGTCGACCACTTCCACCTCGGGCAGGTTCGGCAAGGGCGGGTTGAGGCGCAAGCCGGAATCGGTCGATTTATCGCCCTTCAACAGGAAGGTGCGCGGCAGTTGCGACCAGCCGCTGGTCGTGTACAGCACCTCGTTCGAGGCATGGGCCGGTTCGCGATGAACGCCGACCGCGCCCTTGAACGGCATCGGGATGGGTTCGCCCAACGAGTTGCCTTTGCGGTAGCGGTGCAACACGATCTCGGTGCCTTCGCGCACCGAGGCGATGAGCGCATCCCGCGTCAGGGAAAAGTCCTCGAGTACCGCGTCCTTGGGCGCGGCGGCGACTTCAACGGCCTGCTTCAGGTCGGGCTTCCGCAAATCGAGCTTCATCACGCGCTTGCGCGGCGCGTTGAGGTGGGTGAGGAAATAGAGATCGTTGCCTTTTAACTCGACCTCGGTAATCTTGTCTTCGTAGCCGGAGATTTTTTTCCAGGCGACGTTGGCTTTGCCGAGGTCGGCCGCGCGCGCGACGAACAGGAAGCCTTCCGGCAACGTGGTGTCGGTGGTGCGGGCGATCATCCAGGGGCTGCCCGGCGTGAACATGATTGAGCCGACGTCGAGGCGCGCCAGGCCGAGGTTCTTTGTCACCGTCGGCCCGAACACCGCCATTGCTTTCGATTCCGGTTTGCCGACCTTGAGCCACATGACCGAGGTATCGAGATAGGCCTCCGATTCGGGTTCGCCCGGCGTCGGCGCCTTGAGCTGATTGAAGGTAAGCGATTTGCTGTCTGGCAGCCAGTTCGCTTGCGTCTGGGGTACGCGCGCGATGGGCGCACCGATCGTCTTGCCGGTTTTCACCTCGAGAATGTACAGCGACGCATCTTCCGATCCGCCCGCCGACATGCCGTACGCCACGTATTTGCCGTCCCAGGAAGGCATGTAGTAATTGATCGCGTGCGGCACGCCGGTGCGCTTGGAATCCACTTCGGGATCGACCAGCACGCGCTCCGCACCCTTGAGACCGGCCCGCATCACCAACTTGAATTGGCGCTCACCCTTGGGGCGCTTCTGGTAATAGATGAAGTCGCCGGGCATGCGCATGACGCTGTGAATTTGGTCCCCAGTAGCGTTTGCCAGTTCGGTGATGCGCTTTTCCATACGATCGCGCAACTCGATCTTGTCGAGCGTTTCGCGCGCGACCTCGCCTTGGCCCTTCAGCCAAGTTTGTACGTCCGGTGCCTTGACATTTTCGAAATAGCGGTATGGATCCTTGACGGCGACGCCGTGAATGGTATCGGTCACCTCCCTGATTGGCGCTACCGGAAGCGTGGCGGCAACAGTTGCCGTGGGCACGGCGGCGATCAAAACCGCAAGGGAACACAGGGAGACTTGAATGAATGAATTGCGGAAGAACATGGCAGTCCCTGAAAGTTGGCCATAAGTGGCGCAAGGAACGGATTTTGCAACATTTTTGCACGCTGTGGGCGAATATGGATCGTGCCTGCCGTGAATTTACCAAATCGTCATGTTCCGGCGCGGCATCGTTCTGTGCGCCAAACTCAAGCACTGTGGCGGGCTGCAGGCCGAAATGCCTTCGAGATGAGCGCCAGTTGGCGTTCTGCGTTTCCTGTCTCGGTATATGATCCGTAAACTTTCCGTCTGCTATCCATTACGCCTGTGTTTTCGGCGGCCACTGATCCCACGCACTTGCGGCAACGCGTTCGCCCCATCGCGAAATCATGGGGTCAAGTCTTGCAATGTGAAATAACGCGATAAGGGGTCAGCGTCAATTGTTTTGCGACACTATTCACCCTGACCCGTTTATTTCCATCCATTGTCGACTAAGCCTGACGTACACTTATTCGACTGAAGGAGAACAACGATGACATCTAACACGATTGAAGATGCCGCCTTGCACTTACCTGAAACGCAGCGCGCGGAACTCGCGCACAAGCTGCTGTTGAGTCTGGAAACTCAGGGTGAAGCCGAAATCGCACAACTGTGGAGAAAAGAATCTGTTCGACGCGCTGAAGATATCGACAGCGGCGCGGTGAACACGCTGTCAGCCGACGAGGTTCGTGCAGCAGCAAAGAAATTGTTGAGATGACCTATCGGCTTCACCCCGCAGCGGCAGCAGAGCATCTCGACAGTGTTGCGTTTTACGAGAGCCGTGCGCCGGGTGTAGGAGCCGATTACTTCGCCGAATTTGAAGTCGCGATGCGCAGAGTCGTCGAGTCGCCGCTGCTGTCCCCTATTGCGCAACAAAACTCCAGGCCTTTTATGGCTGGCTTGCATAGTAAATCGCGAATCAAAAGGGCCGATGCCAGCTTCGCGCCTTCGCCATTCGCAAATTCGAAGAGTAGGCCCCTTTGGTTCTGTTCGTAAAATTTCACAGGAGGCAGCTATGGATGTACGAGACATGCAAGGCAATCCGGGAATCTGGGAAGAATTGTCGTGGGCGGATCTGAGTAGCAGAGAGAAAGAGCTTTGGACCATTCTCGGCTGGCAACAAGATAAGTGGGATGGAAACAAAGCGCCATCAAGTGCCGATAAAGTTTGGAATGACTTGAACCCGCAAGAGCTAATTGCTGCGATGAACCTCGGATTTTCTGAGGACATCTGGGACAGTACTGAGGATGAGTAACGCACATTCGCTATAGCGATAAGGGAACAGGCTCGAATTTCTCAGCGAAGTCCAGTATCCACGAGCCGCTCAGGCCGAAAATGCCTGAAAACGCTCGCCAGTACTTGACTTTGGCCAATCACGCCGCGTTGCACGCACATATCAACGTCGTAGAGTCGCGCAGCGAGCAGAAGTTTCAAAACAAAAAATAAGTTGGTGCAGCGCTACAAAGCGTCCGCTATATGTGCGCTCACGCACGGTGGCAGAGGCGGCCAGCGTCTAATCTTCTCGCTGGAATTAATCGGGCGTGATTTTTGAAATGTCCGCTCGCATTTGAGTGTGCACACGACCGAATTCCTGTTCCCTCTAAACCGTAACTGGAGAATTAACATGAATCAACTACACGTATTTTCAAGTTCGCCCATCAAAGCATCGAGCATTATCGGCACCGATGTCGTTAACCCGAATGGCGATAACCTCGGCGACATCAAGGAAGTGGTCATCGATCCACGCTCCGGCAAGATTGCCTATGCCGTTGTCTCCTTTGGCGGCTTTCTGAGCATGGGCGAGAAGCTGTTCGCCATCCCATTTAGCGCATTCGAATACGACCAGGCTGAAAACGAATATGTGCTGGATGTTTCCAAAGAGCGGCTGGAAGCGGCACCCGGATTCGATGCCGATAACTGGCCTTCGATGGCTGATGAAAAGTGGAATCGCGACGTATACAAGTACTACGATCGGTCACCTTATTGGGAAATGTAAGTTTCACCGGATTTCGGCACTGCGTAGCACAACGCAAACAAGCCCCGCAGGTCGGGGCTTGTTTGCGTCTGCCCGCGCCGTCCGTTACTCACAACAAAACGCAGGGTGTTTCAATATCGCCTTCGGTGATGAAAAACATCGGAAAGCCGTGTACGGGAGAACCGCATGCACGGTTTGATGAGCGAGGGCAGGTGAAAACCTGTTTTCTACTTTACCCTTTGATTTGCGCGTCGTCGCGCGTAGTTTGAGCGGTCGCGCGTCCTCGAATACATTCGGGATTCGTAAAAAGGGCGTTTGAAATTCCCATAGCCTCTTTGCTCGCGGACGGGTAGGAGGCAGCGCTGAAATTTACGGTCGAGCACCGGGCAGAACGAAGCCGACCGGATCGCGATCAGGATCCTCGTTGCCGCGCGGACGCGAGAAAGCGATTCGCCCGTGCAGCCGCTCTGCGGGCGAGAAGTGCGCATCGTCGCAGGCCTCGGCTCCCCCCCCGGCGCGGAGCATCACGTTGGGGAAATCCAGCTCCGCATGGCCAAGTCCGAACACATGGCCAAGTTCATGCATGGCAAAGCCTAGATGCAAAGGGCAGTTACTCACTGGTGTTGCTACCGGTATAACAATCGGGGACAGACCACTAATATTTTCTGAAACACTAGCATCCACGAGCCTCGCAGGCCGAAAGTGTCTGAAAAACCGCACCAGTGCTAGAGTTTATCTGGAATCTAACAGGCCCTGGCCGATATTTTCGCTGCCCAGGTCAAACCGGTTAAGAATTCACATCCGCCATCGCCCGATCTTTTTCTCGATCCGCAATCTCGGCCAGCCAATCAGTCAACCCGTATTGATACGACGGAAATGCCTCTGCCAGAGTGGTTTCACGTTTGAGTAGTTTTTTCGTCAGCAAAACCAGTGCACACGCTTCGTTATGGTGTCGCGTTTCCATGGGAATGCATAAATCGATACCAGTGCACCAGTTTAGAGTCTGCACGCGCATTGATGGCGTGACCTCGAACGCTATGCCTTCATTTCGCAGACGAGTTTCATGCGCGGTAACGAGATCATAGTAGGTTCGCCACGCGTCGGGCGTTGGACTGGATTGGCGGGCAAAAACTTTTTTGCGGGACCGCCCCACGTTGCGCCAAATTGTTTTCACTTCGAGCAGTCCATCGGATTCATCGGGCGGTGGGCCAGCTTCCTTCCATGCGCGATCACTGATCTCGTCTGCGTATTTCATGCGCGGATGCACCCACCAGATCATCACGCGCCGTCCGTTCAGCACAAAACCGTAATCGCCCCACCACGACAACACCCGTTCCGGCTGATAGACGTGGCGTGCATGTACGCCGCCTTCTTCAAGTGCCCAAGTGTGATGGCGATGGTATTGCCGTGATTGAATCCTTAATCGTTCGAGCCTGGGATTTTTCATGATGGTGTCAGGTATTTAAGGAGCGTGCTTGCTGGAATCAAGTGCACACCGACTATTTGTCGTCGTCGATAACGAAACCGATGCGACGCTTGTCGGCATTGGACGACATCAACTGACGTAGCGTATCGATAATTCCGGCGATCGCCTGATCATGGCTACCGAGTTTCTTCTCGATACGTTGTTCCAATGCCTTCAACTGCCGCGCCAAATCCTTATTTGATGCCACGAATTCGCGCAACTGCACGAAGGCGCGCACCACGTAGACGCTCACCTCCACTGCGCGCGGACTGTTCAGGAGTGTGGCGGCCATGATGGCACCGTGCTCGGTGAAGACGTAAGGAAGATATTTGCGGTGCTTTCCCGGGCCGGTCTCTAAGGTCACAAATTGTGACCTTAGAGACTCCCACTCTGTTGTGGTGAGGGCGAACATGAAATCGATGGGGAACTTGGCGAGGTTGCGTTTCACAGCCTG
>JAYURJ010000097.1:0-4833 GCA_043756275.1 Betaproteobacteria bacterium
CCGCTGTCGGGGTGGTGATGTTCCTGCCGCAACTTAAAGCCAATTTCTGGGCAATCAGTGTGGCCCTGATCGTGAGCGTCATTGCCACCCTTGCCACAAGTGCGGCCGTGCTTCGATTCTGGCCCGCTGTCAGACCGCAAGGGGAAGGCAGTCCGTGACACCCACCCTGCCCATCGCCGAAATCTGGGTCTACCTCGCCGGCAGCCCGCTCTTCGCACTATTGCTGACGCTGGTCGCGTATGAAACAGGCGTAACCATTTATGAGCGCGCCAACCGCAACCCATTCGCCAACCCGGTCGCCATCGCGGTCCTGATCGTTGCCATCGGCATTTCGCTAATCGACATGCCCTACGCAAAATATTTCGAGGGCGCCCAGTTCATCCACTTCCTGCTCGGCACCGCGACTGTCGCGCTGGCTGTGCCGATTTACCAATGCTGGGATTCACTGCGTGGCAAGGTATTGCCGCTCACGGTATCGCTGCTGTGTGGTGGCGCGGTCTCGATGCTGAGCGCCGTCGGTGTGGCTCGTTTGCTGGGTGCCGACATCAGCATTCAAAAGGCGATGATGATCAAGTCCGTTACCGCGCCCATCGCGATGGGCGTGGCCGAGCGCGTTTCGGCATCGCCAACGTTGACGGCGGTGTTCGCTGTGGTCACCGGTGTGATCGGTGCCATCGTCGCCCGCTACGTGCTGGATGCGCTGCACATGCAGGCGTGGTGGCAGCGGGGATTCGCCATCGGCGTGGCGGCGCATGGCATCGGCACTTCGCGTGCGATGTCGATCAATACCGAAGCCGGTGCCTTCGCGGGCCTCGCCATGGGCATGCACGGCGTGGCCGGTGCGGTGATCATCCCGCTGGTCGCGAACTGGATCGTGTAAGTGGATATCGCGTTCTGGCTGACTTATCTGGGTGTCGGTATTTTCGTCGGCTTCTTCGCAGGCTTGCTGGGCATCGGTGGTGGTTCGGTGATGGTGCCGATACTTTCGCTCACGTTCGCCGCACAGGGATTTTCTGGTGATCACCTGATACACATGGCGCTCGCCACTTCGATGGCCACCATCATCCCCGGCGGCATTGCCAGCGCATGGATGCATCACAAACATCAGGCGGTGAACTGGCTGGTGGTCAAGCAAATGCTGCCGGGAATTTTGCTGGGCACTTTTTCCGGTGCGGTGGTCGCGTATTTTTGCAGCACCGCTTTCTTGAAAACATTTTTCGTCGGCTTCATTTGCTTTCTGGCGCTGCAATTACTGTTTGATTTGAAACCCAAAGGTCGACATGCCCTGCCGGGCGCGGGCGGCATGTTCGTCTTCGGCATTGTCATGGGCGTGGTGTCCAGTTTTGCGGGCATCGGCGGCGCGGTGCTGTCTATTGCGTTTCTTATCTGGTGCAACTTTCGCATGCATGACGCGATCGGCACGGCAGCGGCCATCGGCGTGCCACTCGCCATCGCCGGCACAGTCGGCTTCGTGGCCACCGGCATGTTCGACAAAGGCCTGCCGCAATGGAGTCTCGGCTACGTTTACCTGCCCGCGTTTGCAGGTATCGCGATGACCAGTTTTCTTATCGCGCCGCTCGGTGCCAAGCTCGCGCATCGGCTGCCAGTGGTGGTATTGCGCCGCGTGTTTGTGGTGTTTCTGGTGGCGTTGGCGGTGAAGATGGCGGTGTCGGTTTGAGTTCTTTTTCTGCGATCAAATGGCCATAAGGCAAACGCCAAGCCAATAACGTGGCTGTTCTTTTGCTCTTTTTGAAACTCTAGCATTGGCGGGCATCGTGGGGCGGTATTGGTCTGAAAGGCGCACCAGTGCTAGAATTTGTTGATTTTCCGCGTTTCCGCCATACGTTGTCGCCAAGAACTTGCTGCTGCTTTTCGTGGCTGTGTTAATGGTGGTGATATGCAGTTGCACTACTGATAAGGTATTGTTCAATATGCAGATTTATCTCGTTATCTACAGCACGGTTGGGCGCAACGCGGCATGGTATGCAGACGCGCGTGTCTCTATATCGAGTTAGCCCCTCAGCCGCGTTCAGAGCCAGCAATGTCAGAAGTGGTCGTTCGCCCAGCCCAGCCCGAAGACTCATCAGGCATTACAGCGTGTGTCTGTGAAGCCTATGTCCACTACATTGAGCGCATCGGCAGGCAACCTGGTCCGATGCTCGAAGACTATTCCGAAGTCATTCAACAGTTTCAGGTGCACGTCGCGGCGGTGGGCAGCAAGATCGTTGGTGCGATTGTCTTGAAAGTCACAGATGCGGGGTTCTACATCGACAATGTTGCCGTTCGACCGGTGGTCAAAGGCAAAGGCGTTGGTCGTATGTTGCTCGAAGTTGCAGAAGCCGAGGCTCAACGTCAGGGCTACGAGTCGATCTACCTCGCTACGCACGAGTTGATGATCGAGAACCGATCTCTCTATTCGCGCATCGGCTACATTGAATACGATCACCGTGTTGTCAACGGGTATCCGCGTGTCTTCCTTCGTAAGTCGCTGTCGTGAGTCAGAAAATCGCGTTCAAGACCGTTCGCATTGCTCACCGGGACGCGCCAACAGCGGCGGGCCATTTAACTTAATGGTTCATCTGCCCATCAACTCCCCGATCAAACCAGGGCCCAATTTGTCGAACGAAATACATCTGTTTTCCGCGCAAGCAATCGCAACATTGGCGAATAGTCAAAGCGCGGCCAAAACGCGCCACGCCTTGCTCGTCTTCATTCGCCAACCGATTGGCACCGATTTCGATTGGGAGCATGCCGGTCGTATCGTCGCTGACGGCGGCTGGGATGATATTTTGATCACCAAGGCTGCCAAAGCCGCACTCATGCCGCCGTCCGGCGACAACACGTTGAGAAACGCGTATCTCAACGCGATGGACAGCGGCAACAGCCTAGTGGTCTATGCGGAGCCTATTGATGGCGAATGATTTACAGTTCGACGACGGGCAGCGATAGGGGTCAGTTTCCTCAACATATGATTTTGAAAGACTAGACCCCGTCGCGTGTTCTAGTTAAATCCCGTTCCACTCCCGCATGATCTTCTCAAAAATTTCCACCGACTGATCAATGCGATGTACTGAGCACCACTCGTCTGTTTGGTGCGCCATTTCAGGCTGACCCGGACCGATGATGACGGTGGGAACCGCGCCACCATAGCCGCGTTTAAGGTCTGCGCCATCGGTGGAAAACATAATCGTTTTCGGCGTAGGTTTGCCGTCGATAAACGGTGTCGCCACGTCGTAAACACTCTCGATCCATTCGTCCGGCTCCGAATACAGCGTTGGCGTATCGACGATTTTCCGAACTTTTCCGATGTCGCCGATCAGCGTTTGAATCGAATGACAAAGATGTACATGGTCAATGCCGGGTACGGTGCGCACATCAACCGTCAACGTCGCTGAATCCGGCACGGAATTGGTATTGAGCCCGCCGCGAATGGTGGCGATGTTCATGGTCGGTTTGCCCATGACGTGATGGCAATCGACGCCGCATTGATGTTGCCAGTCGAAGTGTTCGAGCTTGTCGATCACCTTGTTCATTTTGAGAATCGCGTTTTCGCCCTGTTCCGGCATTGAGCCATGCGCGGTCTTTCCTTTTGTCTCGATCTCGACCCACATCAATCCCTTGTGGCCGATGTAGGGATAATTGCCGGTTGGCTCGGCGACGACGATGGCTCCGGCGCGGTCGAGCAGCTTTGCTTCAGCCAGATATTTGGCGCCCTCACATCCGACCTCCTCTGATGCAGTGAGCACCAGCGTGATGCCGGGGGAATTTTTCAGAAACGGTGCCAGCTTGATGGCGGCAACCACGAACGCGGCGATACCGCTTTTCATGTCGGTCGAGCCACGCCCGTACAATTTATCGCCGTCGGTTTCACCACTGAATGGATCCTTCGACCACGCCGCCATGCCCAGCGGCACGATGTCGATGTGCCCGGTAAAACAGATCGGCGGCTTTTCGTGTCTGCCGCCGACGGTTGCCACGACGCTGGTGCGGGCTTCGGCGAATTCGTAATACTTCACCTCGAACCCGGCGGTCTCGAGCAATGCGCCAAGGTGCCGCGCGCAATCTTTTTCCATTCCCGGCGGGTTGATGGTGTTGAAATGCAGCAGCTCGCGGGTGAGTTGAAGGGGTTGCGCGCTCATGTTGTGCTTCGGGTTGCCAGAGGCTAGTGCGCCGTTTTCTTTTTGCGCATCCAGTAGTTCATCGCTTCGACCATGACAGAAAAACCGAGCGCGAAGTAGAGATAGCCTTTGGGAATTTTCATGCCGAAGCCATCGGCAATCAGGAACACGCCGATCAGCAGCAAGAACGACAGCGCGAGCATCTTGATCGTCGGGTGATTGGTCACGAAATCCGACAGCGGGCCGGAGGCGATCAGCATGATGATCATCGAAATGACCACCGCCACCACCATCACCCAAAGCGTATCGGCCATACCGACTGCGGTAATCACGGAGTCGAGTGAAAAGATAATGTCGATGACGGCAATCTGCGCGACGATGGCTAAAAACGCCGGATAGACTTTGGGGCCATCCTTGCCAGCAGAGGCATCGCCGTGATCGCCTTCCACCGTTTCGTGCATCTCAAGTACGGCTTTGACGAGCAGGAACAAACCGCCTCCGATCAAAATCAAATCGCGCCACGAAAAGCCCTGCTCAAACAGTGTGAACAGCGGATCAGTCAGCTTCACAATCCAGGCCAGCGTCGCCAGCAACATCAGGCGAGTGCCCAACGCCAGCGTGAGGCCGATCTTGCGACCCAGCGGGCGCTGTTCCGGCGGCAGACGGTTGGTGAGAATGGCGATAAAGACGATATTGTCGATGCCAAGCACGATTT
>JAYURJ010000098.1:0-14352 GCA_043756275.1 Betaproteobacteria bacterium
TACCGTTCGTGACGGATATTCAAGATAAGTTCACGTTTGCCGCCAAAAAGTTCCGCACTTTCAGGCTGCGGCCAGTTGCGAATGCCGTTGATGGCCCGTTCAACAGCGTCATCATAAACTTTATCGCCTGACGGCTTGACCACTTGCGGGTCGAAAATCACACCATTGACCAGCATTCGCACCCGCACCTGAATTTCCGGCCTGCCAGTGACTGAATCGGGAATATTGGCGCGATCCTTAATGAGCTTTGCAATTTTTGCGCCGTACTCGTTGAGCGAAGCATTACGCGCCGTCGCCGCAGCAGCGTCTTTGGTGACCTGCTCAGCGCGGGCCCGATCATCCGCGATTTTCTGTGCCGTCTTTTGTTTGGTTTCTTCAACTTTGCGTTTCTTATCGACCTCCTCCTGCTTCTGTTTTTCTTTCAGCGCCTTTTCCTCGCGCAACAGTTTTTCGCGCTCCGCTTTCTCAAGCTTCTCGCGTTTGATCCGCAAATTGATGTCTGCCTGCGTCGGCTGTGGCGGCGCTTTCTCCACCTTTGGCTCAATCTTTGGCTCGACTTTCGGTGGCTCCGGTTTGACCACTTCCGGCTCTGGCTGCGGCGACACCACGGGCAGATTTTGTATTGGCGGCAATTGGTCCCAAAGCTCGGCAATGGCTGCATCGGGTTGCTTCACCTGCCATGAAACGCCAAACACGATCAACGCAAAAAAAGCGCCGTGCACAATCATCGCCAGCAGCGCTGCCGGCACGCGGCCCGGCTCAGTGCGCTCGATCAGCGGCGAGCGGCGATGCCTTGAAATGGGTGGCGGGAAAGTCAACCTAGAGTCCTCAGTTGGACGGGGGTGAGTGTGCGTTTTTGCGGCTTTCTGGCACGGCGCGACGACGACGCAGGCTATATCCTGCTAGGAGGAGCAACGCCGCCAGAGAGCCGCAAAAGCGTGCAATCACGCCCGTAGCGGTCTCACCCGTAAGGTGGGTGACCAGATCACGATACTTTCCAAATTAAACATGCACATATTGATTTCGATTAGCGGTCAACTGAGGAATCTAGGTTCAACTACTTGTCGGGTTTTACGAGTAATCCAACTCGTTTGATCTTGCCTCCCTGCAAGATATCCATGACGCGCAGCACGTCGTCGTATTTCAGGTTTTTGTCGGCGTTGATGACTACCGCCTGTTCCGGATGATTGGCCTGTATCGTTTTTACTGCCTGCAACATTTTTTCGCGCGCCACGGTTTGCTCTTTCCCGCCCTGCTGGCGATCAACCAGCGAGATCGTGCCATCACGTTTGATCCGCACTTCCAGAGGTGCCACCGTCGGATTAAGTGTTTGCCCGACGCTTGGCAAATCGATCTGCCCCGGCTGAATGGCCGGTGCCACCACCATGAAGATGATCAGCAACACCAGCATCACGTCGATGTACGGCACGACGTTGATTTCAGCCATTGCGCGGCGGCGACGGCGCATGATCAGTGCACGGCCTGACGTTGCAGGATGTTGGTGAACTCTTCCATAAAGCTTTCATAGCGGTTTGCCAGACGATCAATTTCAGCTGTGTATTTGTTGTACGCAATCACGGCAGGGATCGCCGCAAACAAGCCGATGGCAGTTGCAATCAACGCTTCCGCCATGCCGGGCGCCACCTGTGCGAGCGTCGCCTGCGCCATGTTGGTCAGACTGCGAAACGCGTTCATGATTCCCCACACCGTCCCGAACAGGCCGATGTATGGGCTGACGGAGCCGACCGTCGCCAAAAACGATAAATGCGCTTCGAGATAATCGAGCTCACGCTGAAAGGTGGCCTTCATCGCGCGACGGGTTCCATCCATCAACGCACCGATGTCGGCCCCGCTGCGGCTTTTAAGCTTCAGATATTCTTTGAACCCAGCTTCAAAAATCCGCTCCATGCCGGCTGGTTCATACTGCCCCGAACTTGCCCGCTGATACAAACCAACAATGTCAGTGCCGCCCCAGAATTCACGCTCAAATTCTTCAACCTGTTTCTTGGCGCGGCGCACAGAAAACATTTTTACAAAGATGTACCACCACGACATCATCGAGGCGAGGACCAGGATCGCCATGACAATCTTGACGATGATCGACGCATGCACAATGAGCGATAAAATCGCCATGTCGTTTGAAAGGTTCAGCACGACGCCTCCATTTTCTTCCTCACATCAGCAGGTATTTCAATCGGTTTGAAGCTTTCCGCCGCGACCGTGGCCACCGACACGCGGGCTTTCACCAGAATGTCTTCGCCTCGCCGGATTTCCTGATGAAACGTCACGCGCACGCGGCCCAGACTTTCAATGCCAACGCTGATGTTGATCGCGTCGTCGAGCTTGGCTGGTTTAACGAATTCCACCGCGATCTCGCTGACGATAAACAGCATTTTGTATTTGCGCTCAAGTTCACTATTGGTAAAACCCAAATAGCGAAGCCATTCAGTACGGGCGCGTTCGAGGAACTTCACATACTGCGCGTGATACACCACACCACCGGCATCGGTATCTTCAAAATAGACGCGCTGTGGAAAATCAAAGTTGAACAGCGGGGTTTGCTGTGCGTCCCTGAGCGAAAGTTTAGCCACTAAAACAGCTCCGGCACGGTATTGTTGGTAGGTGCAGTGAGGCCAAAATGTTGGAACGTGAGCAAGGTCGCCATGCGACCACGTGGCGTACGCTGCAGATAACCTTGCTGAATCAGGTATGGCTCAAGCACATCTTCAATCGTATCGCGTTCCTCGCCGATCGCGGCGGCAAGGTTCTCAACGCCCACCGGACCGCCTGCGAATTTTTCAATAATGCAGCGCAGCAGTTTGCGATCCATCATATCCAACCCGACGTGATCAACATCGAGCATTTTCAGCGCCGCATCAGCCACGGCCTTATCAACAAAGCCTGCCGCTTTCACTTGCGCGAAATCGCGCACCCGGCGCAACAGGCGATTGGCGATTCGCGGGGTGCCACGAGCGCGCAGCGCAATTTCCTGTGCGCCATGATCATCAACCGGCACGTTCAATAATTTTGCCGATCTGGAGACGATTAATTTCAATTCAGCCGGCGAATAAAACTCAAGCCGAGCAACGATACCGAAGCGGTCACGCAGAGGATTGGTGAGCATGCCCGCGCGGGTGGTGGCACCGACCAGTGTGAATGGCGGCAGATCGAGCTTTACCGAACGCGCTGCAGGTCCTTCACCGATCATGATGTCGATCTGGTAATCCTCCAGTGCCGGATAAAGAATTTCTTCAACCACCGGATTCAGGCGATGAATTTCGTCGATGAACAATACATCGTTCGGCTCAAGGTTGGTCAGCATCGCCGCCAGATCGCCCGCACGTTCAAGCACCGGGCCTGACGTGTGCTTCAAATTCACGCCCATCTCGCGGGCAATGATGTGCGCCAGCGTGGTTTTGCCCAAGCCCGGCGGACCGAACAACAACGTGTGATCGAGCGGCTCTTTGCGCGTGCGGGCAGCTTCGATAAAAATGGATAGCTGGTCGCGGATTTTTTGCTGGCCGACGTACTCTTGCAGCAGCTTTGGGCGAAGTGCCCGCTCCTGTGCCTCTTCGTGCACGGATGCCTTGCCGCCGGAGATGAGTCGGTCTTCTTCGATCATGCAGTGATTTTACGCGACAGCGTCACGATTTTGAGAGCAACTTCAAGGCCTGCCGGATGCCGTCCGATACTGCGACATCCTTGGACAACTCCTTGATGGCATACACCGCTTCTTTTTCGTTATACCCCAGAGAAATCAGCGCGTTCAAAATATCAGCCGCCGCGGATGGCTTCGATGCTTCGCCCCCCACACTGATGCGGATGTCGACCTTAAGTTTGTCCTTTAGCTCAAGCATCAATCTTTCCGCAGTTTTTTTACCGATGCCAGGCACTTTGATCAACCGGCCGGTTTCCTGTGTCGCCACGGCCTCGGCCAGATCGTTCACGCTCATGCCGGACAGCACCGCCAATCCTACCTTTGGACCGACACCACTCACTTTCAGAAGCTGTTTGAACGTCGCGCGTTCGGCCTCTGTGCCAAAACCGTAAAGCAGATGGGCATCTTCGCGGACGATCAACTGTGTAAATAGCGCGACTTTGTCGCCAATCTTGGGCAAGTTATAAAAGGTGCTCATCGGCACGTCAATCTCATAGCCAACGCCGCCAACATCTAGCAATACCTGCGGAGGATTTTTTTCGAGCAGCACGCCGGATAGACGACCGATCATGTTTTTTCCTCAGTCGTTTTCATTTCACCAACCTCCCGCCTCGCACCCGGTAGCCGCGCGTACTCATTCCCCCCAACGCGCCGCCATGCGCGTGGCAGATCGCACAGGCCAATGCATCCGCCGCATCGGGACTCGGATAACCGGATAAATTCAGTAATCGTTTCACCATTTCCTGTACCTGCTCTTTCGTTGCGTGGCCGTTACCGACCACGGCTTGCTTGACTTGCAGTGCAGTGTATTCGGAAACTGGCAAATTCTGTGACACCGCAGCGCAGATGGCAGCACCCCGCGCCTGGCCTAGCAGCAACGTCGATTGCGGATTGATATTGACGAACACTTTTTCCACCGCAACTTCAGCGGGGGTATATCGCGAAATCACTTCCTGCACTGAATTCAGAATGTTCTTCAAGCGGTCCGGCAATTCACCATCAGGCGATTTGATACAGCCGCAAGTGACGTAGGTAAGTGTTGACCCGACCTTTTCGATGACACCATAGCCCGTCACGCGCAAGCCCGGATCGAGCCCGAGTATTTTCATTCAAACACCATCGCATACATGCACGAATCGCGCAGGCCGCCGGTTGGGTCACGCATATTCCGGCGAAGAATTCCCTCCAGGCCAAAGCCGCACCGTTCGGCGACACGTCGGCTTTTACCGTTGCGCGGGTCGCTGCAAATCTCCAACCGCTTCGCACCAAGTTGTTGCTTTGAAAACGCGACAAGTGCGTTGACGGCTTCGGTGCAATAACTGCGCCCACTCATGGATGTTCGCACCCAGTAACCGATTTCAAATTTCGGAATCTCCCAGTTGATGGTGTGGAATCCGCCTTTTCCGATCAACTCTCCGGAAATTTTATCGATCCACTGAAAGTCGAGCATCTCGCGTGTTACCCATTTGGATTGGGCCATTCGATGAAATTCGACAGACGCGTCGAGTGTGGGTTCGGGATGCACCCACGGCATCCACGATGCCAGTTCATTGACCGATTCCAGTACTGCGGCAAAGGTGTCCGGGCCATCATCGGCCTGCGCGGCGCGTAGCACCATGCGCTCGGTCTCGATTTGCTCGGGGATCACCAATAATCGTGCCCGCAGCAAGGCATCCATCAGCTCAAAGTTTCCCCGGCAGACTACTAGGCTTCATCCATCACTGCCGACGTATAGACATCCTGCACATCATCGAGCGCCTCAATCGCGTCGAGCAGTTTTTGCATTTTCAATGCGTCCTCACCCGTCAGCACCGCTTCATTGGTTGCTTTCATGGTGACTTCACCGAATTCGGACTTGAAACCAGCTTTCTCCAATGCGGCTTTCACGGCTGTAAATTCGTAAGGTCCCGTCACCACCTCAAACGAGCCGTCCTCGTTGCTGGCCACGTCCTCGGCACCAGCTTCCAGCGCCGCTTCCATCAACTTTTCTTCATTGGTGCCAGGCGCAAACAATAGCGTGCCGCAATGCTTGAACAGGAACGCCACCGAGCCATCAGTGCCCATATTGCCGCCGTATTTTGAAAACGCGTGGCGCACCTCGGCCACAGTACGAACGCGGTTATCGGTCATGCAATCGACCATCACGGCCGCACCGGCAATGCCATAACCTTCGTAGCGAATTTCTTCGTAATTGACACCTTCGAGTTCGCCCGCGCCACGCTTGATGGCCCGCTCGACGGTGTCTTTGGGCATGTTGTTTTCGAACGCTTTATCCATCGCCAGACGCAATCGTGGATTGGCCCCGGACTCGGCCCCGCCCATGCGCGAGGCGACGGTAATTTCCTTGATGAGGCGCGTAAAAACTTTGCCCCGCTTGGCATCCTGTCGGCCTTTGCGGTGCTGGATATTCGCCCATTTGCTATGTCCCGCCATTGCAAACCTCTACTTTCTCTCGACTACGGCCAGTCGCTTGCGATGGCGGCGTTGCGACTTGCGCGCGGAATTCGTTGTTACCAATAACGGTAACGGCCTCATTCCGTGCTCGTCGCGCCTTGCCCTCGCTGCGCTTGGTGGCCTTTGCGAAGTTTTATGATTGGGACGCTATTCAGACCCAACAAATTTCAATTCGTAATGTTAACATTCACTCACCTTCCCGCCGCGTTGCCTTCTCATTTCCCGGACTATGCCAGCCCCTCTGCTCATCGCCAAGACAGTCGATAAATCGTTGACCGACATCGCGCTATTACCGAACATGGCCAATCGCCACGGCCTGATTGCAGGTGCAACTGGGACTGGTAAAACCATCACATTGCAAGTCATGGCGGAGCATTTTTCGGCCATTGGCGTGCCGGTGTTCATGGCCGATGTCAAAGGTGACTTGACCGGTATTTCGCAGCCGGGCAAGCCGAACCCGAAAGTCGAAGAGCGCGTAAAGCTGCTAAAGCTCGAATACGCCGCGACCGCCTGCCCGGTGACGCTGTGGGACGTATTCGGCGAACAAGGTCACCCGGTTCGCGCCACGATTTCAGAAATGGGGCCGGTACTGCTGGCGCGCATTTTTAACCTGAACGATACACAGACTGGCGTGCTGGCAATCGCTTTCAAAATTGCGGATGACAACGGTTTGCTGCTGCTTGACCTGAAGGATTTACGGGCGCTACTGGCGTGGGTGGGTGAAAACGCGAGCCAGTTCACCACCAACTACGGCAATATCTCTGCGGCGAGCATCGGCGCGATCCAGCGCGGCCTGTTGACTCTTGAACAGCAAGGCGGCGATAAATTTTTTGGCGAGCCGGCTTTTTCGCTGGACGATCTTCTGCAAACCGAAACGGTCACGGCATTATCAATATCCTGGCCGCCGACAAACTGCTTTCGAGCCCGCGTCTTTACTCGACTTTCCTGTTGTGGATGCTTTCGGAAATTTTCGAGACCCTGCCGGAAGTGGGTGATCGCGAAAAACCAAAGCTGGTATTCTTTTTTGACGAAGCGCATTTGCTCTTCAATGAAGCGCCCAAAGAATTGTTGGAGAAAATCGAGCAAGTGGTGCGCCTGGTGCGATCCAAAGGTGTTGGCGTTTATTTTGTCACGCAAAATCCACTCGATATTCCCGATACCGTGCTGGGCCAATTGGGCAATCGTGTGCAGCACGCGCTGCGCGCCTATACGCCGCGCGATCAAAAAGCGGTGCAGGCCGCAGCCGAGACTTTTCGCGAAAACCCGAAGCTCAAGGTGGTCGATATCATCACCGAGCTCGGTGTAGGCGAAGCGCTGGTGTCGTTTCTGGATGAGAAGGGTCGGCCCAGCATCGTGGAGCGCGCCTGGATTTGCCCGCCGCAATCGCAGATTGGCCCGATCTCGCCCGAACAACGCAATACTTTGCTGGCCAATTCGCTGGTCGCGGGGCAATACGAAAAAACGGTAGACCGCGAATCGGCGTTCGAGAAACTTAAAGCGCGGCGCGGTTCTGAGGACACGCCTTCGCCTGCGACCGAGAGCGGCGGGCTAGGCGGCATGCTCAGCAAAATCGGGTTTCCGGGGGCCGCTGGCGGCACGTCCAAACGCGAAGGTGTCATTGAGGCCGCAGCCAAGAGTGCGGCGCGCGCAATGGCATCAGAAGCGGGACGACGCATCATTCGTGGCGTGCTGGGGTCGATTTTTGGCGGACGCAAATAACGCTCGTAACAAGAAGATCAGGAGAGGCGCATGGCAAAAAGGGAACCGGGTGAACGCCGCAAGGAAATTTTGCAGACGCTCGCGCACATGCTTGAAGATCCGAAAAGCGAAAGAATCACCACTGCTTTACTTGCATCGAAACTCGATGTGTCGGAAGCGGCGCTCTACCGCCACTTCGCGAGCAAAGCGCAAATGTTTGAGGGCTTGATTGAGTTCATCGAGGAGACGGTTTTCTCGCTGGTGAACAAGATCCAGACTGAAGAAACCAACGGCATGAAGCAGATCGAGGCCACAGTATCGATGTTGCTCAGTTTCGCGCAAAAAAATCAGGGCATGACACGGGTATTGATCGGCGACGCACTGGTGAACGAAGATACGCGCCTGCAAATGCGCATGAATCAACTTCACGATCGGCTGGAAGCAAGCCTGAAACAAAGTGCGCGCGTGGCTGCGACCGATGGCGCGTTGCACTCGTCGCTCGATGCCAACGCCTACGCCAACGCGGTCATGGCGTTTATCGTGGGCCGCTGGCACCAGTTTGCCAAGTCCGGTTTCAAACGCATGCCTCTGGAAAATTTCGCGCAAAGCTGGAGTGTGTTTGCGGGTTGAATCGGGAGTCGAATGTGGCGCTTATGGCAATGACAAAAAATAATTTAGCGCCGGTCGATGCCCAACTCGCTGCCTACAATGCGCATGACGTTGATGCATTCATGCTCTGCTACACGCCGGACTGCGTGATTGAAGATGGTGCAGGCACCCGTATGCTGGCTGGCCACGCCGAAATGCGTCCCCGCTATCAGGTGCTATTCGCGAGCTCCCCCAATCTCCATTGCGAGATTGCCTCGCGCGTTTGTATCGGTAACTACGTCATCGATGAAGAACGCATTACCGGTCGGGTGCCGACGCTTCGCCACGCGGTGGCGATCTATCGCATCGATCAGGCATCCGGGTTAATTTCCCACGTGCGTTTTTTGCGCGAAACGGACTGAGCTTCTCAGCGTGGCGACGTGAATACGTTAGCGCTTTCCACAGAGCGGCTGGTCATCACGCTGCCGCGTGAAGAGCAAGTCGCCGCGATGCTTCAATTTGTCGAACGCAATCGTGAGCACCTGAAACCTTGGAATCCACCCGAGCCGCAAGGCTTGTATACGCTGACGCACTGGCAGGACGTCGTTAAAAATTGCGCCGTTGCGTTCGACGCCCGGACGGCGGTGCGATTCTGGATGACTTCACGCGAACAACCCGACCGCGTCATCGGCAGCATCGGCTATTCGCAAATCGCACAGGGACCATTTTGTTCATGCGTGCTGGGCTACCAGATTGATCGTGAGTGCGAGGGGCAGGGCTTGATGCTCGAAGCGCTGTGTGCGACCAATCGCTATATGTTTGAAGAACAGAAACTGCACCGCATCGCTGCCAACTACCGGCCCGAAAATGTGCGTAGCGGGAGACTGCTGGCGAAGCTGGGATTTCGCATCGAAGGATTCGCCAAGGATTATTTATTCATCGACGGCGCGTGGCGGGATCATATTCTTACGTCGATTGCGAATGACGCGTTTAACGCGGGATGGTTGCGCGAAACGACGAAACTCTAGCATTGACGGGGCTTTCAGGCACAAATGCCGTCAGATACCCCGCCAATTCTAGAGTTTCATGATATTTCGATAAAGCACAAGCTGAACTTAAGCCAGCGCATCCGCCCAAATATTCTTCGCCCAGGTCATCGCGTACTGTCCTTCCAGCTCGCTAGCCGCCGCAGACACGCCGCCGGAACCGGGCACCGTTTTCATCGTCTTTGCAACTTCGTCGTATTTGTGGATCGACGCAACGTGAACGACTTTGTCTGCCGATACAAAACTGTAGCAGGTGTTTGAAAGTGTCGGGCTGGAATTCGGCGGCTCGCCGTTAAGCAGCGCTACGACCGCCGCCGCACATGCTTTGCCGTGGCCATTGGCCATGTGGCCCGACTTCGGCATCGCTGGCGCAATCTGCAAAGCGTCACCCAACAAATGCACGCCGGGCGCGTTCTTGGCCTCGTAGGTGATCCAGTTGATTTCGCACCAGCGTTTGTTCGCGGTAATGAATGCATTCGCGATACCGCCCGCCTTCATCGGCGGCAACACGTTCAGCACGTCGGCCTTCACATCACCGAATTCGAGTTTGGCGGTGTTGTTGGCGACATCCACATCCATCAATTTTGAGCTACCACGATATTCCACCATGCCCGGATACATCTCCGCCCATGCTTTCTTGAATAAGCCCGGCTTGGAGGTGACATCCATATTGGCATCGAGAATCAGTACTTTCGATTTTGGCTTGGACTGTTTGAAATACGCCGCCACCTGACAAGCGCGTTCATACGGGCCGGGGGGACAGCGATACGGCGCTTCGGGAATGGAAATGGCGAATACGCCGCCATCCTTCATCGCTTCGAGTTGTTTACGCAATGCCAATGTCTGCGGACCGGCTTTCCATGCGTGCAGGATTTTGTCCTGTGCTGATGCGTTGTTCAACGCAGGCACCATGTCGAACATGAAATCGACACCGGGCGAAAGAATGACGCGATCAAAGGCAATCGCCTCACCGCTGGCCGTCCGCACCACTTTCTTTTCAACGTCCACGCCACTGGCTTCGCCGCGCACCACTTTCACGCCGTATTTTTTTTGCAGCACTTCATAGCTGGTGGTGATGTCCCTCATGGTCTGCGAGCCACCCAGCACCAGATTGGAAATCGGACAGGAAATGAATTCGGCGTTACGTTCAATAAGCGTGACCTCGATATTTGGTCCCCACATTTTGATGTACTTGGCAGCGGTCGCACCGCCAAACCCACCGCCGACCACGACCACTTTGGGGCCGCTCGCACCAGCGATGGATGCGCAACCGGTAATGCCCGAAACGCCAACTGCAGTCGTTGTTGCGCCAGACGCCTTCAGGAATGCTCTGCGATTGATGCTCATATTTTTCTCCTCAAATTGTCCGCACAACTATTTCTTTTGTCCGGCAAAGAAATCAGCCACAGCCGCGATCTCGGCATCGGAATAGCCCTTGGCGAGCTGGTGCATCACCGTCGCTTCGCGCTTGCCTTCCTTGAAAGCTTTCATTTGTGCGACGAAATATTCCTTGTTGGAGCCCGCCAACCCCGGTATCGCGCCACCGGCGCTATTCCCATTGGTGCCATGGCAGGCCGCGCAGTTTGCCGCGAGTGCACGTACGCCCAGCGGGGTGAGATTAGATGCGGCAAAGGGTATTGGCGGCGGCGCTACGACCGGTGTGACTGGTGGCGGCGTTTGTGCGAACGACGACATGCTGAACACCGTCAGCGCCGTGAGTAAGCCTGTTGCCAACGCGGGTGTTGTCTTTTTGTTCATCATTTCTCCTCGTGACGGTTAAGCGATGGTTCGCTCACGTTTGTACTATGGGGTAGAGCATAGCGCATGTTTTATCAAATTGCTCTCAATATAGCGCGACCGCTAAACAAGAAAAAGGCCACGCTTTGCGGGCATGGCCTATTTTTAACGCGACAAAAAACAAGCTGTCAGGATTCCTGCGTCGCGGCTTCTTTCTCTTCGCTGATATCGAGCTTCACTTTGCCATCGGCGTCAACGTCAATGGTCACTTTACCGCCATTGGCCAACCGCCCGAATAACAGCTCATCGGCAAGTGCGCGGCGAATCGTGTCCTGAATCAAGCGCGCCATCGGACGGGCACCCATGAGGGGATCAAAACCATTCTTGGCGAGATATTTCTTCAACCCTTCGGTGTAAGTCACATCAACTTTTTTCTCGGTGAGCTGCGCTTCCAGCTGCATCAGGAATTTATCGACAACCTGCAGGATGATTTTCTCGTCCAGTGGCGCAAACGAAATCGTCGCGTCCAGCCGGTTACGAAATTCCGGTGTGAACATGCGTTTGATCTCGGCCATCTCATCGCCGGCTTTTCTATCGTTCGTGAAGCCGATGGCCGATTTTGAAAGCTCCGACGCGCCCGCGTTAGTGGTCATCACAATCACGACATTGCGAAAATCAGCCTTGCGTCCATTGTTATCGGTCAGCGTGCCGTGATCCATGACTTGCAAAAGCACATTGAAAATATCTGGATGCGCTTTTTCGATTTCGTCGAGCAACAGCACTGAATAAGGGTGCTTGCTGATAGCCTCTGTCATCAAGCCGCCCTGATCAAACCCGACATAGCCGGGAGGCGCGCCAATCAAACGCGACACCGCATGCCGCTCCATGTATTCGGACATATCGAAACGAATAAGCTCGACACCGAGGATAAAGGCCAACTGCTTGGCGACTTCAGTCTTGCCAACGCCGGTGGGCCCTGAGAACAGGAACGAGCCGATTGGCTTGGCGGAGTTACCGATACCCGAACGCGCCATTTTGATCGCTGAGGCCAGTGCATCGATCGCTTTGTCCTGTCCAAACACGACAGATCTCAAATCGCGATCAAGTGTTTTCAGTGCACTGCGGTCGTCACTGGAAACATTTCGCGCAGGAATGCGGGCAATCTTTGCGACGATCTCTTCGATCTCGGGCTTGCCGATGGTTTTTTTCTGCTTCGATTTTGGCGCGATCCGCTGGGCGGCACCGGCCTCATCAATCACGTCAATTGCCTTGTCGGGCAGATGACGATCATTGATGTACTTGGCGGAAAGCTCAGCCGCTGTTGTTAGTGCGGTCGCGGTGTATTTCACGCCGTGGTGCGACTCAAAGCGTGATTTAAGCCCTTTGAGAATCTCAATCGTTTCTGCAATCGAGGGCTCGGTGACGTCTATTTTCTGGAAGCGACGCGCCAGCGCGTGATCTTTTTCGAACACACCGCGGTACTCGGTGTAGGTTGTAGCACCGATGCATTTCAGTTGTCCCGATGAAAGCGCCGGCTTGAGCAGATTGGATGCATCCAGCGTACCGCCCGACGCCGACCCCGCACCGATCAGCGTATGAATTTCATCGATAAACAACACCGCGTTCGGATTTTCCATCAATTGTTTCAACACCGCCTTCAAGCGTTGTTCGAAATCACCGCGATATTTTGTCCCCGCGAGTAACGCACCCATATCGAGCGAATAGACCTGTGCCTTGGCGAGAATATCGGGGACCTGACCATCCACCACCCGCTTGGCAAGGCCTTCGGCAATAGCTGTTTTGCCCACACCAGCTTCACCGACCAACAACGGATTATTCTTGCGGCGGCGACACAAAATCTGGATCACGCGCTCGACCTCATTGTCGCGCCCGATCAGCGGATCGATCTTGCCGTCAATGGCCATTTGATTGAGGTTGAGCGTGAAGCTTTCCAGCGCGCCACCTGCTTCTCCGCTTTCAGCACCTTCGGCCTCTGTTTCTTCCTTTTGCGCGCCGGTCGGTGTAACTTTGGAAATGCCATGAGAAATGAAATTCACCACATCGAGTCGCGACACGCCTTGCTGATGCAGAAAATAAACGGCGTGCGAGTCTTTTTCGCCGTAAATCGCAACCAGCACATTGGCACCAGTGACCTCTTTTTTTCCTGAGGACTGGACATGCAGTATCGAGCGTTGGATTACGCGCTGAAAGCCCAGCGTCGGCTGGGTGTTGACCTCGCCATCACCCGCGACGATGGGGGTGTGTTGTTCGATGAATTCAGAGAGCGCTTTTTTCAGCTCATCGATTTTGGCCGCGCAAGCTTTCAATACTTCCTGCGCGGATGGATTTTCCAGCAGCGCGAGCAGCAAATGCTCAACAGTAATGAACTCGTGGCGCTTTTGCCGGGCTTCGACAAATGCCATGTGGAGACTAACTTCGAGTTCTTGCGCGATCATGATGTGCCTTTCAGGGGTACGACTAATTAAATCAATTGCAGCTTACTACCACTTGGCCTTTGAAGCCTTAAAGCCCTTACAACGCAATGCGGATTGAAGCGGTATACATGACCATCCTAATTCACATTTCTTCCATCCCGCAGCGCAGCGGATGCTGGTGCTGCCGCGCATAGTCGACGACCTGTTCCATTTTCATCGTGGCGACATCCCGCGGATACACGCCGCACACGCCACGCCCCTCGGTATGCACTTTGAGCATGATATTGGTCGCATGTTCATAATTATGCGCAAATACATGTTGCAACGTCTCGATCACGAATTCCATCGGCGTGTAGTCGTCGTTGTACATCACCACCTGCCACATCGAGGGCGGCTTGGTCTTTGCCGGCGTTTCTTGCAGCAATGTATCGCCGGGGCCGTTGGGTTTGGGTTGCTTTGTCGCCATTCTGTATGCTTATTTAGCTGTGTCTAATAATAGGGGCAGCGACCGGGACATTCAAGTCCTGCGTTTACCAACGACTGCATGCCAACAGTGCATTTATCTGCGCATTTTTGGCAGAATTTGCGCGCATACAACCGCCAGACGCAAAAAATCGGCCAAAGTATTGACTTGGTTGAATATAGCCGGTAAAAGGCGGGTTGGAGTTTGGCTTCAGGTTTACTGCATTTGCCTTGGCGGTTGCGGGCCTTGATAGCAAAACGATTCCGGGGGTCT
>JAYURJ010000099.1:0-14310 GCA_043756275.1 Betaproteobacteria bacterium
GGCACAGTAACTCGGTGTCATCGGCAGGCCGTGGTAGGCCGCGAGCGAGCTGATGAGCGCGATCTGGCCGTGGCCTCGCTCGCGCATGGACGGCAGCACACCATTCACCGTCGCCAATGCCGCGCGGATATTGACCTCCAACAGTGTTTCAACATCCTGCCAGTGTTCGCCCGCGTTGTCGGGGCCGCCGTTGATATTGATCGCCGCGTTGACGATGACGAGGTTGGGCACGCCTTGCTGACAGACATCACTTAGCCATTGCGCAAGAAGCTCCCGCTCACGCAGATCGAAGGCACGTGTGAGTACTTTTGCGCCAGCCGCTTCACATTGCCCGGCTATCGCCGCCAGTTGATCAACTTTGCGTCCCTGCAGATAAAGCGTCACGCCAGACGCGGCGTAGGCGCGTGCAAGGGCCGAGCCAATGGAGCCGGTGGCACCGGTAATTAATACGCAGCGAATGTCATCAGCGCCGCTCACAGCAATTCCTCGATGGGCGATTTCGCTGCCGCCAATAATCTGAGTGCGCCTTGTGCGGCCATGTCCATGCTTTCGCTTGTGTAGAAGCCACCATTGACGAGTGTGCCGTGCATGACCATTTTGCGAAACGCAAACATCAATTGCGGCTCGGGTGTTGCGCCGTGATGCCAAAAATCATCGAGCTCTCCCTGAAAGGTTAGTCCCGGCAGATTGTAAATCGGATCCGCAAGCGTTTTGATGGGTCGCCCCGCTTCCAGCGCGGCGCTGCCCACCGTGCTGTTCACCAGCACCACCCCTTGCGCATGTTGCAGCAGCGGATTCGCATCGCCGGTCTCGATGAAATGCACGCGGTCGTTGATACCGCATTCTTCAGTCACTCGTTTGATCACAGCTGGGTAATCGACAAAGCCGGTATCGAGCGGATGATTTTTGATCAAAAGCTGCGCGGCTGTTGGTGCTGCGCGGGCGAACGATTTCACTACGGTCTCGATCACCTCAGTCATGCCAGTGAACGTTGAGAATTCGCGAATTTGTGCGTCACTATCGAGCTGTAACGGCAGCAGGAAAAATGGGATCTTGTCATTCACGAGTCGATCACAAACTATTTTGTCCTGGCGCGCGTGAAACCTGAGCGTTGCAAACCGTCGCGCGAGGCCCGCATATTCCACCGCTGCGTTGAATGGACGATGGGTTCGATAACCTGGATAGCCGATGGCATTGCCAATATTGGCCAGGTGATAAGCGATGTCGTGCGCGGCGCGAACCGACAGCGGGGTATGGACGCGTTGATGCGGAAGCTCCGGAACGCGCGCAGCGTGTTTGCGATACCAATCCGGATCGCGCGGCAATGCTGAATACCGGTTTACGCCGCCCCGCTCAAGCGTCACCCAGCTCGGCCGAAAATAGCCCTCCTCGAAAACATGCACTTTGGCACCGAGATGTTTTGCGCACGCGATTGCCGCAACATGAAGTGGCCGACGGTCCCCGAATAGCACCACGTCGGTAAAGCCATGCGCTTCAAATTTCGGGGTAAGCCATTCAGCCAGTCCGCTAACATCGCCGCGAAAATGCCAGGCCTTGCGTGGAAACCAATACGCAGCATCGCCGCCATTGAAATTTACTTTCCAAGCCATATGGCCGTGCGAGATCAAACGATCAGCAAGCCGCGCGAAAAATGGGCTGCTTACGCCTTGCAGGAGGAGGAATCGTTTCGGCATTCGGGGAGAGTAATTTTGGCGAACTTCTAAAAATTCTGTCGTACCGGCGAACAACCACAAGGGTTGCGCCGGGCTGGTATCCAAGTTTTACGGCTGGCAACCTTAGGCCCCAGCCTCCGCCGGGGAGACAATGTTGAGGCTTTTACTGATCCGGCGATTAAATGTGTTGAAATTCTCTCTAACCATCGTCGTTCCCGCGAAGGCGGGAATCCAGTGTCGTACGTCGATAAGTCACTGGCTCCCCGCCTTCGCGGGGAAGACAATCTCAACATATTTAGTTGCCGCATCAATAGACATTCCAAATTGGCAAACACTAGCACTGGCGGGTGTTACAGGCCAAAATGCCTTGTAAAAGCCCGCCAATGCTAGAGTTTCGCTTGTTTTCGCGCTTCAATTCCATATTGCCGACACATGCTTCAACTGACCACGACATCGACACTCGCTGGAGTCAACCCCAAGTTTTCAAACCAGCAAACGTACTCTGACACCATGTCGATTGCCAAGCGATAGCGCCCCGGCTTATCGATGCGCAGACGCAACTGACAAACCGCCTCCTCAGTGGGATCAACGTCTTTGGCCAGACGCGAGCGCCCAAAGTCCAGATTCAACAAAGTGCCTTGCTCATCGTAAAGATGCACGCCTACTTGCACTTCGCCCACCGCATGCGGATGTTGGCTCAGCCAGCGCGCCTGGCCGGTATTGCGCAAAACGCAATTCAGCGTGAAGTCTTCTCCCGCGTTTACGTTGACAGTTCGCAAACCGACGTTGATTTCGCCAAACAACCCCTCTACCCCGCGACTATCGAGCTGCCGAGCACCTTTGTGCAGAAAAAAAACCGCCTTGTTCGTCATCGTGTTCGTGACGTTATCCAGCATACGAAGCGATAGCTCGCCAGACGCTTCAAGAGCAATCACGGCTTTATATTCATCCAACGACAATTCACCACTGCAGCCAAGCCTGCAAGTGAAATCGGTAAAGCCAACCTCATAAGCCAGTGCCACAACGTCCTCCAGAATGAGGTCATTCTCTAACACATCAAAATTAGCCATTTCATGCTGGGAGGCCGGCGTTTGTGAGTGATAGCGGCCAGGCTCACTGAATCCGGCAATACCGCCGGGCTTTAGCACGCGCACCAGCTCAGTGAGTATTTCGCGCTGGTTCGGAATGTGGTGAAACGCATCAAAGCAAACGACACGATCCACGGAGCCATCCGGCAGATCGATGCGCCGACCATTGAAGTGCAGAAAGGTCGGTGGCGCAATGGGCTTCCCGACAATCGGATATTCATCAAAAAGCCGTCGACCAATCGCCAGCGCTGCCTGCGAAGCATCAACAGAAATCGTTACGCATTGCATCTGATTGAGAAAGCGCGATAACCAGCACGTCCCCGCAGCAAAATCGAGCACGCTCATCGATTTTGTCAAATGCAGGCCGGATAAAAGCTGACCAAGATTCATCAACATATCCGGCGCATCAAGCGGATTGGAAAATGGCTTGCCCATCTGCTCGGTCGGGTCAGTTACCGAACGATAGTAGCTATCGGCCGTCTCGCATAACGCTTCGACGGACAATCGCTGCAGTACGCTGGCGGGAGTGATCAGGGGCAAGACATGCTTTCGATTCGGAGGAGGCAATTCTTGTCTGGCATGTGACGCGTTCAATCTGGATGGATTTTTTTGACAAATCGCGTCACAACAAACAGTGGCAAGTATAAGACTGATTTTATCAAGGCGAACCTTTAGGCATCGGCACTAACCGCTTGTTTTTGTAGATCGAATTGATCATCTACGTCCACCATGATTTTGCCCGCCCCAGCTTTTCATCAGGTGTCAGAAAGCATTTTGGCTATCACGATGGGGTAAAATCGGCCTCCACATAACCGCAAGCGTGATGCGATGGACCTTTTTGTCAACGCCTCGATCAACGCGCCAATATTGCAATTGCTGACCAAACGATGAAACTAATCCCAACCATTCTTTGCGGCGGCTCAGGCTCACGCCTCTGGCCTGTCTCACGCGAGCAACACCCCAAGCCGTTTATTCGCCTGCAGGATAACCAGAGCCTGCTTCAAAAGGCATTTATTCGCGGTGCCGTGCTTGAAAATGTAGCGGAAGTGATGACTGTCACCAATCGCGATCTGTTTTTCAAAACGCAAGACGAGTACCGGCCTGTTAATTCGGCCAAGTGTCAGCTTTCCTACATTCTGGAGCCCTTTGGGCGCAATACCGCGCCCGCTGTCGCTGCGGCAGCGCTTCAAATCGCCAAGGCGCATGGTCCGGATGCCATTTTGCTGATTCTCGCCGCCGATCATTTAATTGCCGACCAAGCCTCATTTGCAAACGCGGTAAAACAAGCCACGATGCTCGCAGCGGCGGGCAAGATCGTCGCGTTCGGCATTCAGCCTACGGCACCCGAAACGGGATATGGATACATCGAAGCCGACGGCAATATGATCGTTAAATTTGTCGAGAAACCTTCCGCTGAAGTGGCAGCGCAATATTTGGCATCAGGACAATTCCTGTGGAACTCAGGCATGTTCTGCTTCGCAGCCGGCACCATGCTGAATGAAATGGAAAAGCACTGTCCGGATGTGCTCGCCTCCGTGAAATGTTGCCTTGCCAGCTCTACTGAGGCAAAAGGTGAAGGCTTCGCGCAGCTCGAATTGAATGCCGCTGACTTTTTAACGGCACCGGATATCTCGATCGACTACGCCGTCATGGAAAAGACTGATCGCGCTGCTGTCGTGCCGTGCAATATCGGTTGGAGCGATATTGGATCATGGGATGCAATCGGTGAGCTTTCGGCCCCAGACGAGCATGGCAACCGCGTTGATGGGCAGGCGCTGCTGCACGACGTGGCCAATTGTTATATTCAGAGCAAAGAACGCATGGTGGGCGCGGTTGGACTCACTAATATTGTGATCATCGATACCCCGGATGCGTTGTTGGTCGCGGACCGCGCCCGCGCACAAGATGTGAAGCACGTTTATGCAAAACTGAAAGCGCAGGGCCACGAAACCCACAAACTGCATCGGACAGTGCATCGCCCCTGGGGTACTTATACGGTGCTGGAAGAAGGCAGTCGCTTCAAGATTAAGCGTATCGAAGTCAAGCCGGGTGCTTCGCTGTCGTTACAGATGCATCATCATCGCAGCGAACATTGGATTGTGGTGAGTGGGATGGCAAAAGTTGTCAACGGGGAGCTTGACCTGTTGATCGCCACAAACGAATCGACCTACATCCCGGCTGGCCACAAACATCGTTTGGAAAATCCGGGTGTCGTGAATCTGGTCATGATTGAAGTGCAGAGCGGCGAGTATCTGGGCGAAGATGATATTGTTCGGTTTCAGGACGTTTACGGTCGCGTGTAGTCGGTTTTTTGAAGATGCCTGCGATATTATTAAAATAGGAAATTGCCTTGCAAACAAATATAACCTGGGCTAAAAAACTTAAAGCCCGCCTCATCAGCGCCAACGTAATTCTGTGGTTTACCGTCATCATCCCAACTGCGCTTGCAGTCATTTATTTTGGGTTGATTGCGTCTGACGTATATATCTCGGAATCGCGTTTTGTGGTCCGCAGCCCGCAACGCCAAGCGCAAACCGGGCTGGGTGCGCTGCTGCAAGGCTCGGGATTTTCAAGATCCCAAGATGACACCTACTCCGTTCACGACTTCATTCTGTCACGCGACGCGCTCAAGGAGCTCGATGACCAGCTCGGCGTGCGGAAAGCGTACTCGAGCAAGGACGCAGACTTTATCAATCGTTTCCCCGGCGTGGATTGGGATGACAGCTTCGAAGCTTTTCACCGCTATTATCGCAATCGCGTCACGCTCGACTACGACACCGTATCGTCCATCACCATCCTGAAAGTGCGCGCCTTCAATGCGGAGGACTCAAAAAAGATCAATGACCTGCTGCTAAAGATGGGCGAGCGACTGGTCAACAATCTGAACGACCGCAGCCGCCAGGATCTTATCAAGACGGCCGAGAGTGAGGTCGCCGTCGGCGAAGAAAAGGTCAAGCGCACCGCCACCGCGCTGGCCGGCTTCCGCAACAATCAATCGGTCTTTGATCCTGATCGCCAGTCCGCGTTGCAACTTCAGGGCGTCTCGAAGCTGCAGGAAGAGCTGGTGGCAACAGAAACCCAGCTCGCACAAATACAGCGTGTATCGCCGAGCAACCCTCAGGTTGGCTCACTTAGAAGCCGTGTCGACACATTGCGCAGAGCGATTGCAAATGAAACTGCGAAGGTCGCAGGCGGCGGTGGCTCGCTCACCTCAAAGTCAGGCGCATTTGAACGCTTCTCGCTGGAAAAAGTTTTTGCAGAAAAGCAGCTCGCCGCGGCGCTGACCGCACTGGAGTCGGCACGAAGTGAAGCGCTGCGCAAACAGCTTTACCTTGAAAGACTGGTGCAGCCGAATTTGCCGGATAAGGCGGTTGAGCCGCGGCGCATCCGATCTGTATTTATGGTGTTGGCACTGGGATTGGTGTTATGGGGTGTCGTGAGTTTGCTAGTGGCGAGTGTGCGTGAGCACACAATCTAGTCTGTCGCCTGCAATGCCGCAGCGTGCCACTTTCCTCAGTGCTCTGGGAGTTCAGCTACGCGTCCTGCATGCGTTACTGATGAGAGAAATCATTACCAGATACGGTCGTGAGGGCTTGGGGTTTCTTTGGGTTTTCGTTGAGCCCATGTTATTCACGCTTGGCGTAACTGCGCTATGGACAGCAGCAGGAATGCATCATGGCTCCAGTATTCCAATCGTTGCGTTTGCGGTCACTGGATACTCATCGGTACTTCTTTGGCGTAACTGTGCCTCAAGGTGCACCATGGCGATACCGCCAAACATCGGACTCCTGTACCACCGAAATGTGCGGGTACTTGATCTTCTCTGGACGAGAATTCTGCTTGAAGTTTCCGGCGCGACGACATCTTTTATCGTGCTTTCGCTGTTTTTTATTTCAATCGGTTGGATGCCCGTACCAGTCGACTTGCTTGGCGTGATACAAGGCTGGGTATTGCTCGCCTGGTTTGGTGCCGCTTTGGCGTTAACCATTGGTGCCGGAGCTGCATACACCGAAACAGTAGAACGCCTCTGGGCACCAGCATCCTATTTGCTATTCCCGCTTTCTGGCGCAGCATTCATGGTGGACTGGTTGCCGCCAAATTTTCGCGACGTTGTGTTGCTGCTGCCGATGGTGCATGGCGTAGAAATATTACGCGATGGATACTTTGGTGCGACTGTTCGGACTCACTATGACATTGGATACATGAGTATTTGCTGTCTACTACTTTCCTTAGCCGGGTTATTTCTTGTCAGGGGTGCTAGCCGAAGAGTGCAAATGTCATGATCACTCTCCAGAACGTCTCGAAGTCCTACCACACGCGACAAGGTCAAAGAACGGTTTTAGACTCACTCAACCTGCAAGTGGCCAAGGGAGAAAAGGTTGGCATTCTCGGGCGCAATGGTTCAGGGAAATCGACACTCATTCGCCTGGTGAGTGGCATAGAACATCCTACTTCTGGGCATATTCAACGCGATATCAGCGTGTCATGGCCGCTTGCTTTCGGCGGTGCATTTCAACAGTACCTCACGGGGCTAGATAACCTGCGTTTCATTTGTCGGGTTTACAACGTGGACTACAAACCAATCGTGCCGTTTGTAGAGGAATTCACCGAGCTTGGAGTCTATTTTCGTGAGCCCGTCATGCACTACTCAACCGGGATGCTGACACGTCTCGCATTTGCCCTTTCGATGGCGATTGAATTTGATTGTTTCCTGATCGATGAAATTATCATGGTTGGGGATAGCCGCTTCCATGAAAAATGTAATGTTGAGCTTTTTGAAAAACGCAAAGATCGTGCACTGATTCTGGTTTCACACGATCCTAATTTAATCAAATTGCACTGCACCAGTGCCTCAGTGCTGGATAAGGGCAAGTTACATTCGTTTCCGGATGTGGATGAAGCGTATGCGTTTTACTTGCAGAGTACGGGGTAGCGTTTTGTTGAAGGATGGCACTTCCCCTTGAAAAAGGGGGGGACAAGATTCACGAGTAGGCATGTGCTGATGTGATTCGCCGCGAAAATGGAGTTTCTTTGAAAGTATTACTTGAACTGCGCCCTGCTCTCGATAGCCATGCGGGTATCCCGCAGGAAACACGCCTGCTTTTTCGCGGTCTTAGCCTGCTTGAAGGTGTCGATGCAGAGGGGCTGATCATCCATAGCGGCCGCGTGCTTGCCAAAGGGTTGCCTGCCAACACAGCGTATTCAAACCGCCCACTTAGTGCGGACCGCGAAATATTCAAGCTGTCCCGTGTGATTATTTCACTTGAACAAAGCTTGCATCCGACGCTGCTGCGCAAGACAGGTGTTGAGATTAGTCGGCTCACAGGCTCATTGAACATGGTCTTCACCCATTTATTGGGAGGAAGCCAAAAATTGACGAAATTCGCGCCCGAACATTTTCACGATTTTATCTGGCGCAATTTTTTTGCCAAAACATTACCGCACAGCGATTTTGAGTTGGTGACCAAGGCCAAATACAGCATTGCTTCGCTGCCCTGGACGATGATGCATCTGTGCGGGCTAAATTCCAAACAATGCGGCTATCACTTCTATCCCCGCCTGGATACAAGTGATTTCAATATTTTAATTTCACAAACGCCATTCCCCGGAACTGTAGCTGCCAAAACAACGTTGGTGGTGCGGTATCACGATGCCATTCCTGTGCTGATGCCGCACACGATTTCGGACAAAATTTTTCATCAGGCATCGCATTACTACGCGTTGAAGCACAACGTGAAGAACAAAGCCTACTTCGCGTGTGTATCGGACGCGACGCGCAAAGATTTGCTATCTATTTTTCCTGAAGCTGCCGAACGCGCGGTGACGATCCACAATATGGTTTCTCATCACTATTTCCCGGAGGAGTCTTCGCCCCTGCGGGTGCCCGAGATTGTGCGGACGAGAATGAATGCCAGCGTGAAGGTTATTTTGACCACTGCCGATGCGAACTCAAATCAGGTGATAGCAGAAGCGCCACCAGTAGAGAAAAAAACTGGTGCAACTTCTTTTGACTATCTGTTGATGGTCTCGACCATTGAGCCGCGAAAAAATCATCTCTCGCTACTATCAGCGTGGGAACAAATGCGAACAGAGCATTTTCCTGATCTCAAGCTCGTGATCGTGGGTATGCTCGGCTGGAACTTTGAACCCATCGTCAAGAAATTCAAGACCTGGCAGGAGCGGGGAGAGCTGTTTCTGCTGGAGGATGTGCCCTCGCCTGAGCTGCGCCTGCTTTATCGCCACGCCAGAGCGACGGTTTGCCCGAGCTTTGCGGAAGGCTTTGATTTCTCCGGTGTAGAGGCAATGCGCTGCGGTGGCGCAGTGGTGGCATCCGATATTGCCGTACACCGCGAAATTTATGGCGATGCGGCTGAATATTTCAGCCCTTATTCGGTTGTGGATGTGGCGGGCGCTATTCGCCGTGTGATTGACCCGGCCGAGCCTGCTCGCCGCCAGGAATTGATTGAAGTGGGTGCAGGCGTTTCTGCGCGGTATTTACCGGAAACCATTTTGCCGAAGTGGAAAGAGTTTTTGGATGGGCTTGGGCGGTAGAGTCAGGGGCTTCGGCAAAACGCGTCATGTTCAGACCTGTCCGCTTAAAAGTATCACTGTCATTTAAATATCACTGTCATTTCGAGCGTAGCGAGAAATCTGCTTTTTCTTTGGACTTAACAAAGCAGATTTCTCACCCGATAAAACTGGGTTCGAAATGACAGGTTTAGATTATCAATAATCACCGCGCGCGATTGCAAATGCCAACTTCCGCATCAAATAGTATGCAACGATTTCTGCCTGATCGCCGCCCGTAGATTTATTGACCTGCAATTGTGGCTCAGGGCGTGGCAAAAAACTAACATTCTTGCGAACTTTGAACGCCTCCAAAGTCTTTACATCATTCATGCTGTGAACAAAGATCGCGGCGCAAGATTTTAAGGCCACCCGAATTTCCAGTGCCCCAGCTCCTGAGTTCAGCCCGGCAAGACTTTTTGTAGCGTGGAATAAGATGAATACGTGACGGTCAAGTTCTTTTTGTTTCTTGATAAGGATAGCTAATGCGGACAATTCGAACATGCCCTCGTCATATTGGATGACCACAACATCAATTGGTGCATTCGATAGCGCCTGATGCAGATCTGAAAGGTCGTCGCGTTCGTCACTGTTCCAGGCGCGAATCACGTTGGGACCGTCACTAGCGATATTTTCTTTTGAATACGGCGCAAATATTGTTGGAGACTTTGGGAGTGCTTCGATGATTCGACGTGATGGTGTTACACCGTCGAAATCAATACCCCAGTTAGTTACCCAGCCAATCTTCAACTCGTCGTGAAGCACTTCACTGTCGATACGCCCCAACAATTCATTGGCCGCGACTACATGCGCGGCAGAGGCAAGAAACTCGTCGTCCAATTTCTTCGATTTAAGCGTTGAAAATGCAGTGATAAATTCATCGTAGACAACTTCATGATCAGCCGACTGGGTACTTGATCGGGATGACAATTCTGTTGGCGCTTTAGTAATTCCTTCATGCTGGCGCTCGAAAACTTCAATCGCCCGCTTCGCCGATAGCGCCCAGGAAAAATTCTTAGCGCGTTCCAACCCATGCCTGCTCAATTCTTCGCGCAGCGCCTTATTACTTAGCGCCGCAGTAATCTTTGCCGCAATGTCATCGATATCTTCCGGATCGAACAATGCATCCGCTCGGGCAATCACCTCCGGAATACTGGTTCGATTGGAGCCTATTGTCGGCACACCACATGACATCGCCTCCAGCACCGGAAGACCAAAGCCTTCGCGTAACGACGGAAAAACAAACAGCGCGCAGAGGTTGTAGAAAGCGACTAAATCAGTGTCCGTCACATGCCCGACAAAAACCAGGTCTTGTTCTTTCAGTCCATGCTCTTTGGCAATTGCTTTTAGACGCGAGATCTGACGGGTTTCACCTTTGCCAATGATGACGAGCTGATATTGATCGCGAACGGCCAAAGGCACGTTTGCAAATGCTTTCACCAGCCGCTCATGGTTCTTACGAACATCAAAGCTACCGGTGAACATCAAAAACGGTTTATCAATACCCGCATTGCTAAGCAGTTTATTCTTTACAGTTGGATCGATCTTCAGCGGTGCAAATTGACTATCGACCGCCGACGAAATGTTGACGATTCGGTTGGCCGCAATATCGGTGTGCTCCAACGCCTCAGCCCGGGAAAATTCCGAGATTGAGACAAGCATGCCGGCACGTTGGAGCCCTTCAAACTTGCGCAGGTAGTGGTCTGAAAGTATCTGGTTGGTCAGATACGTTTTCTGCTCCAGATAGGGAATCAAATCATAGAGCGTTACTGCGGTGCGCGATGCGGGAAACAACATGCCCACCGACGTAACGACATCCTCGCCCGCGCCTTCGAACAGACTCGCAATGTGCAGCACGTCAGGATTAATTTCGGCAATACGCTTTTCACGAATGAGTTCCGCCATTCGTGTGTACGCGGGCAAGTCATTTTCAGCGGCGACGTAAGCGGGTACGTCGAAGGTCAGGATATTTTGCTGCGGCATGAGACCAGCAAACTCAGCGCGAATGAAATTTTCGTTGGGCAGGCGGCTATTGAGCAGCAGGCAGATTTCATGGCCAGTGCCCAGTTGTAGCATCGCCTTTGCAAGCGACATCGAATAGCGGCCAATACCGCCGAAGCGGCTAGCGGATTGGCAGCCTTGCAGGTCAATCAGAATTCGCATCCTTGACAATGTCTTTCGCTACCGCTTCCGTTTTAACGCTACCGCAGCCAGCGGCCTTGCCCATTCCGGTGTCTTGACTAGCTCGGCGGTGGTGGTAATCACGACCCCATGTTCGACCCGGAGAACGAGCCGTGGCATTGGTTGTTTTCCGGCTTGCGGGTCTGCATCAACGCTGTTGTCGAAGACCCGCAAGGAGGTCAGGTAGGGCATGAGCTGTATCAAATTGAGGCGGCTGTGTTCGAAGCGTCGGCGGATATCCTGTTCCGGTATGTCGTGTCCACCACGCGCGACGCGTGCGCGGACTCGCTCGATGTGCTGCGCGGCACTCGCGAGCCCGGCGTACCAGACATGAACCTCAAATCCCGCCTCGGCTGCTTGAATTAACAATTCGGTCATCGTGTTCGCACCCAGCGTCGTTTCAAAAGCGAAATCCTTTCCCTCGCGAATGGCGCGCTCCAGCATCAGCTTGCCGTTCTGCCACGCAACGGCGTTTGCTTGAGCCTGGGACAATTGGGGATTGGATCTTTGTACCCGGCGTGCCGCCTCATCCGGGTTGTAGTATTGCGCGCCTGCAGCCCTAATTTCTTCGCCGCCCACGCTACTTTTACCGGCACCATTCACGCCCGCAAGAACGTGAATTCGTGGGATTTTGGCCATGGCCAACAGTAACCTACCGCCTTTTTCCGCGCGCTGCAGCCGCCTTCCCCGCCGCCTTTCCGAATTGCCCGGGTGCCGCTGCAAAAGCCTTTTCGATGCCCTTGCGATGTGCTGGAGTCTGCATTTGTGCGAGCAGGCCATCGAACTCAGCGCCGAGAGCTGTCAACGAAGAATCCCGGCTGGAGACCAAAGACTGAAACTCTTCAACCGAAACCAGCACGGCTTTGGTGGTGTCATGTCTGGTGATCGCCACGGCCCCGTTGTGCGCCGCTTGATCAAGAATAGCACCGAACTTGTTCTTGACTTCACTGGCCGCAACGACCGGGATGTCGATCAAGTTTCCAAGGCGATTGCGAAAGGTCAGTGCGGGCATGGTTCGTTCCCTTTTTTCAGAGCGCGTATATTAGCTGAATTAGCCAAATTATACAATTTGGCCAGTCAATGATGAACTGTGAACACTGCAAACCTCTGATTGAGTCCTTCGACAGGCTCTCAAGAAACAGCTTTTTTCAAACTTGTATTCAAAGGGTTGAAAATTGAGAAAAATTGAAAATCAGTCAATTAACTGGTGGCAAACAGCGATGCCGGTACGCCGGTACTACCTACGCTGGAAGAGCCAAACTATTTCGACCACCGAAAATCCCTCCCGCCTTGCAGGCCGCGTGTTCCGCTGCATCGGAACACCGTTTCGACGGCGCGCGGCATGCCGCTCGAAACCCCCTCGAAACCCTCCCTTTAGAAAAGGGAGGAGACCACCACTTAGGCACATTCATTCACACGAAGTACTTCCCCCTTTTCTAAAGGGGGATCGAGGGGGATTTTTTGGTGTTGGCGCAATGCAGAAAACCTCCAACTCCTCGCAGGAAGTGTGCGTACATAACTTGGTCGTGACTAAAAATTCGCTCGATCACCATCGCGCCGGAGACCGCTGCCCTGTTTCTCAATTCCGCCTTTCAACCTCCGGGTGAATAACTTGCTCAGGAGGAACGGTAAGTTATTGATTCCGTTCGTGGTACGCGAGGCAGGGTTTCGGCGCGCATGCGCGCCGCTGCCGAACGCCTGAGCCCGATGCAGCGGGCGATGGCTTGTCGAACCACACTCAAAATAGACTTAATCAGAGGTTCCCTAGAATTGACGCGCTATTACGGGCATTTTGGCTACAAAGACCGCACCAAATGGCGATCTACGAATTCTGAAACAACGCGAAACCTCAAAGCTCTGCCATTCCAGCGAAGCCGTAACCTGAATGAATCGAGCTTCGCAATTCACACCACAACGCTGCATGCATTACGCTATTCGCTGTGGCGGTCAACCCCCTTTCAAGATTGAGCCTTTGCGCTAAGAGGTAAGCATGGAACAGGTAATTTCGGTATCGCCGCGAGATGATTTTCAGCTTGAACTGGTTTTTAACACAGGCGAGGCGCGCTTATTTGACGCACGACCGTACCTTGAAAAAGGTGTCTTTCAAAGACTAAAGGACATTGCGTTATTTAAGCAAGCCTACGTTGCTTTGAATACGGTGTGCTGGCCTGGTGAGCTCGATATAGCACCTGAAACACTTTACGACCGGTCTCAGCCAGTACAACAGTAAACCAAACTCCTACTGCGGCGGCGATGGCAGCGTCGGCTTACAACCGCATGATCCTGCTTATTGAGAATTACAAAACACCGTGACAACAAAGGCTGCGATATTTCCTTCCCTCACCCTCGATCCCTCTCCCGGTGGGAGAGGCAGGAAAAGCCCTTCTCCCATCGGGAGAAGGGTGGGGATGAGGGAAAAATGTCGCGCAGATAGGCAAGGGCGACCACTTCCACCGGGGCAAGATTGAGGCGCAGTACGTCTTCTCCTCGCTTGAACAGCTTTTGGCGGACTTTTGGACCGCCGTCGATGATTGGAGAATGTGACATGGCAAACACCGTAACTATCGGCATCGCCTCGCGCGAAGAAATCAATGCTCGCTTCATGCGGGCAATGACCACTGGCAAGCGCACACCGCCCTACATCGGCTTTGTCGATGAGCGCGCGCTATGGAGCACGCTAGCACCGCTGCGCTGGGATATCCTCAAGGTGATGACGGGTGCGGGGCCGCTCGCGCTGCGGGAAATTGCAAGGCGCGTGGGGCGCGACGTGCGCGGTGTGCATACAGACGTTCATTCCCTGC
>JAYURJ010000100.1:0-14127 GCA_043756275.1 Betaproteobacteria bacterium
CAAAGGCATCATCACGCCAGAGATGGAATACATCGCCATTCGTGAGAACCAGCGCCGCGACGGACTCTCCGAGCTACTCACCAGGCAGCATCCGGGCGAGTCATTCGGCGCGTCGATCCCGAAAATGATGACACCTGAATTCGTTCGTGATGAAGTCGCCCGCGGCCGCGCCATCATTCCGGCCAACATCAATCACCCGGAATCGGAACCGATGATCATCGGCCGCAACTTCCTCGTGAAGATCAACGCCAACATCGGTAACTCCGCGCTGTCCTCCTCGATTCACGAAGAGGTGGAGAAGATGACTTGGTCCACGCGCTGGGGCGGCGACACGGTGATGGATCTTTCCACCGGAAAAAATATTCACGAAACCCGCGAATGGATTATCCGCAACTCGCCCGTACCGATCGGCACCGTGCCGATTTACCAGGCGCTGGAAAAAGTAAACGGCAAGGCCGAAGACCTGACTTGGGAAATTTTCAAGGACACGCTGATCGAGCAGGCCGAGCAAGGCGTGGACTACTTCACCATCCACGCTGGCGTGTTGCTGCGTTACATCCCAATGACCGCCAAACGCATGACGGGTATTGTCTCGCGGGGCGGCTCGATCATGGCCAAATGGTGTCTGGCGCATCACACCGAGTCTTTCCTCTACACGCATTTCGAAGACATCTGCGAAATCATGAAGGCCTACGACGTTTCGTTTTCGCTTGGCGATGGCCTGCGCCCCGGCTCGGGCTACGACGCGAACGATGAAGCGCAGATTGGTGAGCTAAAAACGCTGGGCGAACTTACGAAAGTAGCCTGGAAACATGACGTGCAAACCATGATCGAAGGTCCCGGCCACGTGCCGATGCACCTTATAAAAGAGAACATGGATTTGCAACTGAAGTACTGCCACGAAGCACCGTTCTATACGCTCGGCCCACTCACCACCGACATCGCGCCCGGCTACGACCACATCACCTCTGCCATCGGTGCGGCGATGATCGGCTGGTACGGCACCGCTATGCTTTGCTACGTGACGCCGAAAGAGCATCTCGGCCTGCCGGATAAAAATGACGTGAAGGACGGCATCATGGCGTACAAGATTGCCGCCCATGCCGCCGACCTCGCCAAAGGCCACCCAGGTGCTGCGATTCGCGACAACGCACTATCAAAAGCGCGCTTTGAATTCCGCTGGGACGACCAATTCAATCTTGGCCTGGATCCGGAAAAAGCCAAGGAATTCCACGATGAAACGCTGCCGCAGGAAGGTGCGAAGCTCGCGCATTTCTGTTCGATGTGCGGCCCGCATTTCTGCTCGATGAAAATTTCGCAGGATGTGCGTGACTTCGCGAAAGCGCAGGGGATCAGTGATGAAGATGCGCTGAAGAAAGGCATGGAAGTGAAGGCGGTGGAGTTTGTGAAGAAGGGGGCGGAGATTTATCACAAGGCGTAGCAAACACCATTTCGGGTTAGAAGGCTACAAATCCACCCACCACCTCAAAGGGAAAATCGCCATGCGGACAATGTTGCTTTCTTTGCTGATCGTCTTTGTATCAGCGTGCTCCACGACAACCGCCACGTCGCCCGAAGCTTCAATGCGTCAAGTGGCGGCTGCCACGGACGAGTGGCGCGCGGCCTACGACAGTCGCGAACCCAAACGCATCATTGCGCAGTACACCGCAGATGCCGCGCTATGGGGAACGAATCTCAAGGTAATTGCTACGATCCCCTCCGCCGTCGCAGAGTACTTCCAAGATGCTCCGGCTCGCCCCGACGCGCGGGTAGTGTTCGGCGAGCAGAACATACGCGTATACGGCGATTTCGCGCTCAACAGTGGAACGTACACGTTTAAAGGCGTGCGCGATGGAAAGCCGAGTTCAACTCCGGCGCGCTACAGCTTCGCTTTCCGCAGGCAAGAGGGCAAGTGGCTAATCGTCGATCACCATTCTTCGAGGGTGCCGCAGTAGCCTTCTAACCCTTCGCTCAAGCGGACTTGCCTACGGCAAGCCGCTTAGCTCAATCGTTGAGGCTGTAGAAAAACCCCATTTGGAAAAAATGCAAAAAACGGTGCGAAATTTGGTCTCTCAAAATCGCGTACACGGCACAATCTCCCCATCGGGAATGGTCAACGTACCCCTATATTTACCCCGGACATTGCGTCCGGGGGTTTGTCTACAGCCTCGTTAGCAATCGTTTTTGACAGCGATCAAAAATATACGGGGTCCAATGAAGATTCGTTCAATCATGTTCGCATTCGCCGCTATCGCCACTCTGACGGCCTGTACCACAGCCCCGGTCGCCACCGCGCCACTGAGCGTGTCGACTGAAATCAAATCCCTGCTTTGGGTGGGCAACAGTTTTTTCTAGTACAACAACTCCATGCCCGGACACGTCGGCCAGCTCATGACGGCCAGCGGCGCAAAAGGGTTGCGCTCCACATCAGCAACGATCAGCGGGTCGGGCATTAACTGGCATGACGTCGAGGCGCATTTCAAACCGGGCGGCGTGGCCAGTTATTCCTTCGCCGGCGACAACGAAGTCAAATTCAATACCTTCGACAAGCCGTTTGACGGCGTGATGATGATGGATTGCAGCCAGTGTCCGGTGCATCCGAAGCTGCAGCCGATCTTCTACGAATATGTCGGCAAACACAGTGCCACCGCTCGGAAGTATGGTGCCGCACCGATTCTGTTTATGTCATGGGCCTATCAGGACAAGCCGGAAATGACGGCGCAACTTGCAGCCGAATATGTGAAGGCTGGCAAACAGAACAATGCCGTTGTGGTACCCGCAGGCCTGGCGTTCGCCAACGCAATCGCCGCCCGCCCCGATCTGAATCTTTATGTGGCCGACAAGCGTCATCCCAGTTTGATGGGCACGTATCTGGCGGCGTGCGCAGTAGTTGCCTCGGTCTACAAAACCAACCCGAAGGGATTGAAATACACCGCCGGCGTCCCGGCCGACGTTGCTACATTTCTGCAAAATGTGGCGTGGGATACCGCGCAGGCCTTCCACGCGAAAGAGGGACGCGGCGGGCTGTAACGAAGATTGCGCAGGAAATCCGAGGCTTTGCGAAAGCGCAGACATCGCTTGAGCGCAACCTGCCAGTAAGTCGCCCATCGCGAATCCCGCGCGCGGTAGAGTATGTTCCGGACTCGTGGACTGGGTGTTTTAAATTCCCGTTCACCTATTTACCTGTTCTCCGTATCCTCCCTTCAACCTTTAAGGAGTTTGCAATGATCGGTTATGTCATTTTGGGCAGCCTTAAAGTAGCGCTTGAGGCGCTGGCCCCAGTAATTTGCGCCGCCACAGAAAGTAGAAACGACCATGCTCTTACTTAACGACGAACTCATCCGCAAACTGCCGAAGACTGATCTTCACGTTCACCTCGATGGATCGCTGCGCATCCCGACGCTGATCGAGCTCGCGAAAGAGCACAGCATCAAGCTGCCATCGTATACGGTGGAAGGTCTGCGCGAGCTGGTGTTCAAAGACACCTACAAGAACTTGCCTGAGTATCTCGAAGGATTCCTCTACACCACAGCCGTCATGTGCAATGCCGAGGCCATCGAGCGCATCGCGTACGAATTTTGCCTTGATAATCAGGCCGAAGGCGTGCGCTATGTTGAGGTACGGTTTGCGCCCCAGCTTTCGGTGCGCGATGGTTTCACCATGTCGGAAGTGGTGAAGGCTGTCGATCGCGGCTTGCGTCGCGCCGCGCAAGAATTTAACGCGCGACCGGAGGTAAAAGACGGCACAGAGCCGAAGTTCGTGGCGGGCATGATCCTCTGCGCGATGCGCTACTTCGAAGGGACGTGGTCGCAAGGCTTCGGCCGCCTCTTCGACGCCATGCCCGAGGCTGATCGATTCGAGCTGTACTCCACCGCGAGCGTGGAGGTGGCGCGCGCGGCAGTGCGCCTGCGCGACGAAGGCTGCCTCGTCGTCGGGATCGATTTGGCAGGTCAAGAAAAGGGTTACCCCGCGGGCGACCACAAGCACGCCTATCAGATTGCCCATGAAGCCTTCCTCGGCAAGACCGTTCACGCGGGCGAGGACTACGGACCTGAATCCATCTTTCAGGCGCTGGGCGATCTGCACGCCGACCGCATCGGCCATGGCACATGGCTTTTTCGCGAAGACAAAATCTATGCGCACACCGCTGACAGACACGCCTACATCGAGTCGTTGGTGGAATACATCGCCGACAAACGCATCACCCTCGAGGTGTGCCTCACCTCGAATCAGCAAACGGTTCCGGAGCTTGCGGATCTATCGAAGCACCCTTTCGCCGAGATGCGCAAACGGAAACTCTCGACGACGTTCTGTACCGACAATCGTCTCGTGTCGAACACCACGGTGTCCAACGAAATCAGTCGTGCGGTCAAGGCGTTCGATCTCACCACTCGCGAGGTGCGCGATTCGCTCATCTACGGCTTCAAGCGCAGCTTCTTCCCCGGCACTTATTTGGAGAAGCGACAATATGTGCGCCAGGTGATCGATTACGCGGATAGGGTTCTTGGCAAGACTGAGAGCAGTTAGGGCGGCGGCGGTTCAGGTCGGAAGTGGCAATGCTGTACCCCGGTTCCAGCGCATTGGAAAAGCGGAAAAGGGGTCGTGGTCACCTTTTTCGTCTCGAAAATATATCGACCACGACTCCTTTCATTCTTCATTGCGGGCTCACTAGTTAGCGGGATCCATCAAGCATTTTGACTAGTCCCACGCCGTACTTGCGAAGAAACTGAGTTGCAGTTCGTGCGCTTGTATATGCTGCATAGCTCTGATACTTGTCATCCTTGCGCGGATCGCCGTAATCACAAATAGATTTCGCACAATAGACAAGGGGACGAGGTCGACTGCTTATTCGTACGCCGCAATATACGCCATAGGCTTCCATATCTAGGGCGATTGTGTCTCTGTTCTGCCTTTCACGAATTTCCTTGAAAGTTTCGCCGTCCGCCACGACCATAGGCCCGCATGCTGAGGGTCCAATACGCAATGCCGGGTGCGCACCTGGTTTTGCAGCGGGCCACGCGTTGTAGATATCGGCAAAGAATTGCTTGTCTTCACTCAGCAGTTCCAACGCCGCAATCACGTCTCGGTCGATTGAAATATAGTCCGGTGCGGGGCACAAAACTTTATTCTTGTTTTCATCTACCGTAATTTTTGCACTCGTATAGTCCCAAACTGGACTCGCAGCGATCACGTCCCCCATTTCAACCTTTGACTCCACGCCTGCGCAGATTCCGATCATGACGACCAACCGAGGACGAAAATGATTTATCAATTTCAGCGTCAGTAATGCGCTTTCGGTCATACCCATGCGACTGCAACAGCCAGCGACTACAGAAAGGGAGCCTCCAACGGCTGGTAGCACACCGCGTCGAACGTTGGTTGTCGTATCAATCGGCTGCAAATCAGACCAATCGAAGCCGCAGGTCAGCACCGCTTCTTGCTCCGTACCTCTTAGCGCGGTTATTATGCAAACGTCGGTAGAAAAGGCGATCTCATCCTGTTGTCTTTCGGCGACAGAAACATGCTCAACAAGTGCAACCAGCCGAGCAATCGCATCACTTCCGGCCGAATGATCTCGCAAAAGTAGCCAAGTGGAACGCTCGAACAGAGCGGTAACCTCTGGCACATCCTCAGCGGCTGCAGTAATCCCAACCAAGTACTTCGGACGACGCAATTCATCATCCTGTTCGATATGCGAAAGCAGCTTCGAGCCACCATCGAGGAGTGGGCCTCCCCAAGGCACCTCCGGAAGCAACATATCAACAATCGCGATATCAAATGTAATCTCACGCAGCAGCTCGAGAGCGTCGCGCACATTTGTAACGACTCTGACTCCATCTGCTGGCAGATACTTGGGCGAAATTTGCGTGAGGAAGTCTTTATAGCGAGCCGTATTATCGTCAACAATCAAAACATTCTTCATTGTGGCGCCTTCCTAAAATAGTGCCGTAGCTGATCCTTCCACGAATCGTTAGCATGTTGGAAGTGTAGGTAACCGCAATAAAGTGACTTAAATTCCCGTGTTAGCTCAGCATGAATTTTAGCGAGGTCAACTGTTTGATCACCATCTTTGAACTCCGGAAATTGTGTGATGAGCACCACCTTGCCCGACATCTCCATTTCAAACATATAGCTCAGCAAGTCGCGTCCACCTAGGTCTTGCTGCCGACCTCCTGAATATGCACTTCGCCCCTCGTCAAATGTAGGCAACGCCATGTCCAGCAGTACGAAGTCGAATGTTGTCTTGTCCAGATGCACGGCGGCAGAGTTCATTGATTTTGCGACGCTCACTTCAAGAGGCAATTCGAGTGATGTAAGGAATGCCAAAAGCTGCTCTAGCTTAGGTGGATCATCCTCGATTACTAAAACGCGCAAAGGGTTAAATGTCATAAGTCGATCGGCACCATCAAATGACGGCGAGGTATGCAGACCTGAACATTGAACCGGTTCTTGTTGGTCAATCCGAACGACAGTGCAAAACCAGATCTTCCGTCGCCCCCAACTAGCAACTGTGCCAGTCGAAGCAGACCGGTGCCACCGCTCTGCTGAGCGAATTTGTCTATTTCACCCTTCGCAATTAACTCACGTGCCGCTTGGGCGCGCGTAGCAATCTCTTGAATGTCTCGATGATCGCTAATGTCACTTGTAACTTTCAATTCGATTACCTCTCCAAGCGCAAGCTTCGCTTCTACTAAGACTGCGGGGCGCCTACTATTTGCTCCAGCGAGTTCCTCAAAGCCTGAGTGCTTCGCAATATTCCCAAATATCAAGAAAGAGACGTCATTAATTACACCAAGTACTTGCGTGTGCATTTGAACGTTTGCCTCCTCCTCAATTTGCCAAGTCATCTGCGGATCGAAGAGCGGGTAGGCATGCCGCGTCGACTGCAGTCCAATCTCAATTCCTAGCTTAAGAGTAAATGCCGCAGTCGACTCAAGCTTCTTTGGTAGCTGAAACCAATTCGACACCTTGTCGATCGCCAGCGACAACTCCTGCCGAGCCGTAATCACCTCACGGTCAAGCGCACTCATCTGGCTTGTCGGCGTTACCTTGCGTAGGTCGGCGATGAGCTTGTCCACAAGGAGCGTCAACCTTGGTCCTAGCGTGCAGCGAACGTACTGTTGCATGCGGGCGAGCGAGCCCGGAATTGCCGGCCAAAACAAAGTCTCGATACAGTGCAAAACTAGCTGATCAAGTGTTGTATCTTTCCCCATCTGGAGCTTCACTAGCAAGAGCCATCGGCGTAAGACGACATCCAATCGCTCCCCACCTGAAAAATTAATGAGTCCGTCTGGCCTACCGTCGCTATGTACGTGCACGAAGCGCGCGATAGCGTCGTCAAGCAGCCCGTCGACCTGTCGCGAAAACTCCTGAAAACTCCGCTCGATGGATTTCCTTCCAACTGTGCTTTCATTTCCCAACCGCTCAACCCAGAAAGTATTCGCTTTGTAGGTGCCGGTCCCCTTGTCTACCTTGGTAATGAGGTGTTGTCTTTCGAGCGGGCCCCGCAAATGGCCGACGAGTGAGCCGTGTCGGACGCGGGAACCGAGGTATGAGTCAAGTCCATAACGTGGGAGCGCAAGAAATGCCTTTCCCGTTCGCTCAATGATCTCCTCGAGGAGTGAGTCAGCAGAAACCTCGTAGCTATCGAGGAAATTATGTAGTTCACGCTGGCTCGGAGATTTGCTAATCATCGCTTCAAACTTCACTTCTAGTGATTCAATTGACTCGACAAGGCCAGCTCGGATGTGGTCCTTATACCGAAGAAACTGCTCACTCAATTGATCTGCCGCCCATCTACGCAACCCAACCTCGTCGACGTATAGCCGCGAACTCTCTAAGAGGGTAACGCCTTCTTCAATTCGGACGCGTCGCGTTAGGTCGCGTATTTCTAGTTCGTATTGCTCACGATTGAGCGGGTCCAACTCCGTTAATTTCTGGCATATTCGAATTCGCTCTTGATCGAGCTCAATTGGGCTCGTGAACTCACCACTCAGTTCCATCACTTGTTGTGTGCAGACCTCACGAAGAAAGAAGCAAAATTGATCTGATTTAAACCCCGCTTTGTCATTTGTTAGATCACTTGGCTTGGCAACACCGTGCGCTTCAAGAAACTTCTTCCACGAGACCTTTAACGAAACATCCTTTGCAGAATCCTCAGCGCGCTTACCGAATAAGTAAAATGCAATTGGCAGGATAAGTTCGGCACGCATGTGCTTAAAGTCAATGAAACGGCGTTCGCGAATGATCTCAATGATTGGGAGGGAATGTAGATCACCCTCATGGGCGACACTAAAGTCGACCGATGCCCGAAGAGAACCATCAATTCGGCCACTTTTGTAGAGGGCAAGCGCGTGAAATAATTGCGCTTCGATTTGAAAGAAACGGAACTTCGAACGCTGCAAACTTTCCGCGAGTCTGATAGCGCCATCGTAATCGCCAACTTGAAGCGCGCCGTTCAACTGCGCATATACGAAACTATCGAATGAGAGCGTCAGTTGATTGATGTCACCTTTTGGCCTGCTGCCTACCAGTAGGCGCTCATAGTCCCAAACCTCGATTTCGTTCTTTCCAACACGTGATAAAAGTTGGGCGTGGGACATATGTTCTGCCAGCGCTATTGCGATCCGCGGGTGCCAATAAGGGGAACTGATGCAATAACTAATGGATACGTGGCTGCGTGTGCCATTGCCGCCTGTAGAGCGCAGTTTGATTGGCGCGACGAGCGCATCTGCGAAAGGCGCATGCCTGAAGTTCAACTGAAGCTTGTCGAGCTGCTCGATACTTTCAGTGGTTTTCACGTTTCGGTCGAACACATTCGCCAAATGAAACACAATCTGATCCGGTAGGCTCTTCGTCTCTGCAGCTTCCGCGAATCCCAGCGCCAATAATTTTGCGCGGAGAACTAACGGCGCATGATCATCAGGACGAGCCATTAGGGCGGCGTTTGTGGCGGCTAGGGACTGCACGTAATTGCCCCTTAGAAATTGGACTAGAAAATCTAACTTCGGCATCTCCTGTAGTCCGGGCAGGTCGGGTACCGGACCTTTTTGCGCTTGGTAAAGCAGCAGAAGCTTCGATGTCCGCAGGTCATGAATGCTTTGAAATGAGTGCAGCACGTTCAATACCGCAGAAACTTCAAACAGCTTCTTGTGCGCGCCACCAATCAATAGCGTGAGAATAGTCTCGTACAAGTCAATGGCCGATCCTGTCGCTTCAAAAGCCAAAATGTTAGCAATCTCGGTAGGCGCCCACTGGATGAAAGCCAGAAGTTTGTAGAAAATGTAATCTAGCTGATCAGATTCAATCTTCCAGGTTGTAGCCCTTTCCCTCAGACGAGCCTCGAACCCGCGTCTGGATACACGCGATTCGTTTCGTTCGCTTACTGAAGTCGCGAAGAATGAAACGAACGACCGCCTCTTTTCTTTCGAAAACTTCCCAACGTAAGCCTTTTGCACCTCGAAGCCGTCGCTTGTTTCAAGTAACGCGATACGATTTTCAACGGTCCATGTGGACAAGCCGCACTTGGAATCTATTTCGTCAAGTTTTTTGTGTGCGTCAGCGTAATTCCCTTGCATGAGCAAACGAAAGTACGATTCCCGAAGAGGTACGAAGGAAGCGAGAGCGTCACTCGCATGCTCTAGAGTTGCAGCCGCCCAAAGGAGTTCTCGGTCCGGCGTTGTGGCTGTTAGCGGCGTAACTGAAACGAGGGCGGCGTGATCTGTGAACAATCGTGCTGCGGGAACTGCACTTACGAACTGAGGACTCAAAAATGCGAGCTGCAGGAGTTCCGCAAACTCCTCGACAGGCGCGTCGAGTTTGACCCGGGAGAGCGCATCGATAAGAGGCCCGGCGTTTTCCTTGTCACCGATTACGCCCCTAACTCGATTCCTGGGGGTAGATGGCTTCGAAGCACTATGTGTCTTTTTTCCCATGGCTGGATGTTGCAACCGCTTTCAAAACGAAATACACGAATGGACCAACTAGTGAGGCGGTGCGTGGCGTGGCGGGCGCAGCGCGCCTAACTGTAGCACCCCCATCTGCTGAAACATCTTCAAAAAGTCAAAGCTGTTCCAGGCCTCCACCGCTTTCCCATCGCGCACGCGGAACATCAACGTGCCTTCGAACGCGACCGGCTTGGCCGTCGCTTCGATGCCGAAGGCTTCGCCTTGGTGCGTCGCGGTGATTCGGCAATAGGCGACGACGAGGTCATCTTCGGAAACCGTTTCCTGCACAGCGATGTGAATATCCGGGAAGGCGCTGCGAAAGCCGAGAAGGAATTTCTTGAATTCTTCTGGCCCGCGGACGGGATTGCCGCTCGGGTCATCGAGGCCGTGGGCGATGCATTCGGGCGCGATCATCTCGTCGATGAGTTCCGCCCTGCCCTTGTTCCAAACTTCTTCAAACCAGCGATGAAGTATCGTGACTTTTTCTTTTGCCATGGCCGCCTCCCTTGGTTGCCGTGAAAGATTAGTGTAGGCGGGAAGTTAACAAATTACTAGGGGCGGGATGGAAGGGTCAGGCGGGCTTCTTTGAGGGTGAAAAATGCTAAACCTCTAGCATTGGCGGGGCTTGCAGGCGTAAAACGGCTGAAACACCGCGCCAGTGCTAGAGTTTGCGAAATTGGCACTTCCATTGATGTGGCGATTGAACAGTGTGAGCTTGGCCCTTCTCCCTTGGGACAAGGGAACACTTGAAGCGAAGCAAAAGGGTTGGGATGTGGGGTAATGTTTCCGTACGTACACACCCCTCACCCTAACCCTCTCCCCAAGGAGAGGGGACAAAATTTCACCCTATTTCGTCGCCAGATCAATAAAACCCCGTTCGTGCTGATCCTTCGGCTTACTCAGGACAGGGTACGCTTTGCGTATCGAAGCACCGCAGAGCCAAGTTATTCATTCAAGGTAGCCCATGGGTGCTTCGACAGGCTGAGCACGAACGGTCGCTTTTAGAAGTTCGCAAATTGCGCGGTATCTCTTACGCGCAACCTGCATCAAATCGTCCATCGCAATTCCCGCGCGCGCCACATTTGCACGCGAAGGCAATCCATCGGAAAATGCATTTTTGTTCACGCGCCAAGTCAGCGTATAAAGCACGTAGCCTGCTGATATCCAATCCATCGAATCGAAGGAATGCCATGCCGAATGTGATGCCAATATCCCGCGCGCTGCTGCTGAACACTCTCACTGTCGCGATCAGTGTGGCGCTCAACGCGCATGCGCAAGCACCAACGACACCCGCACCCACTCCTCCAGCCACGACCTCGTCAGCAACGCCGCCCATAAATCTGACCATAGCGACACCAGCGCCCGTCGCGCCGCCGGCTCCTGCCGCGGTTCCGCGCCCATACCGCGACATCATCAAGGACAGCAAAGAGATCGCCGGGTTTTTTACGCTCTATCAAAAGGACGACAAAATTTGGTTGTCCATCAAACCTGAACAATTCAACAAGCTGTTTTTTTTCAGCTACAACATTCCGCAGAGCATCGGCGAGCGCGGTTTGTATGGCAGCCAGATGGGCCGCTCATTGCTGGTGTCGTTTCGTCGCATCGGCAATCAGGTGCAACTAATCGCGAAGAACACCGAATTTTTCGCGCAGCCCGGCACGCCTCAGGCGCACTCCGTGTCGCAATCGTTCTCCGATAGTCTGCTCGCCAGCGCGGCTGCCGCGTCGACACCACATCCTGAATCCAAGGCGATTCTGGTGGACGCGAGCGCCTTGCTGTTCACCGATATCCCCGGCTATCTCACGCGGCTGGAAACGGCGTTTCGATTGCCGTTCGCATTGGACGTACGCAACTCCAGCTTCGGTCGCGTGAACAATTCCGCCTCCCTCACCGGGATTCACGTCGATGCGCATTTCTCGGTACCCAAATTATCATCGCCGCCGCTCACGCCATCGCCCGTCCCACCGACGCTACCACCGACTGCGACACCCGATCCGCGCAGTTTATTCGTCGGTTTTTACTATAACTTTGCCGAGCTGCCGACCGAGCCGATGCGCACCCGCGTGGCCGACGAACGTATCGGGCACTTTGTATCTTCACGCGTCGATTACACCGATGACACCGCCATCAAGCGTCGCTCGCATATTCTCAAACGCTGGCGCCTGGAGAAGAGCGATCCTGCGGCAGCACTTTCTGAACCAAAGCAAGCCATCGTTTACTGGCTCGATAAGGGCATCCCCACCAAATATCGCAATGCGGTCGCGGAGGGCGTGCTGGAGTGGAACAAGGCATTTGAGAAAATCGGTTTCAAGAACGCCATCGTCGTGAAACAGCAAACAGACAAAGACGACTTTGACACGATGGATGCGCGCCACGCTTCGATTCGCTGGTTTACCGGTGCCGATGTGGGATTCGCGACCGGCCCTTCGCACATGGACCCGCGCACCGGCGAAATCCTCGATGCCGATATCGCGACTGGCGACGGTTTCGCGCGGTCAGGTCGACGCCTAGCGCGCGAAGAGATGGGCAAGACTGAAACGTTTAGCACGCAAGTTAGCGGCGACCATACCGCCCTACACATTTGTGACCACGCCGAACACAGCGCACATGATTTTCAGTACACGATGGAGCTGCTGGAAGCGCGTGGCGTGGCACCCGACGGGCCTGAAGCGGAAGCGTTGGCGCAAGCAAGCTTGCGGCGCAATGTGATGCATGAGGTCGGCCACACACTCGGGCTGCGCCACAATTTCCGTGGCTCATCGATCTATACGTTGAAGCAACTCGAAGACCCTGAATTCACACGCAAAAACGGCATGGCCGGGTCGATCATGGAATACCTTGCTTTCAATGTCGCGCCCGTCGGCATCAAGCAAGGCGACATGATCAACACCACGCTTGGGCCCTATGATTATTGGGCCATTGAATACGCCTACCGCGAGATCGAGCCCTCGCGCGAGGTGGCGGAATTGGAAAAAATCGCCGCGCGTTCAACCGAACCCGCACTCGCCTATGGCACCGATGATGATGCGGGTGGCAGCGCGACAGCTATCGGTATCGATCCGGACGTGAACCGCTTCGATATCGGCAGCGACCCGATCGAATATTACAAACGGCGCATGGCGCTCAACCGCGAAATGTTGGAGCGCGCGCAGAATCGCAAATTGAAACCCGGCGAAAGCTACGAGAAGCAAACCATGACGCTCCAGTATGGTTTCGGCGAGCTCGCCAGAGTCGCGCCGCTGGCGGCAAAATACGTCGGCGGGGTGACGCACTTTCGTGATCGTGCCGGCAGTAGCCGACCGCTGTATGAGCCGATCCCGGCGGTGCGGCAGCGGGAGGCATTGAGTTTGCTCACCAAGGATTTATTCGACACGACCAGCTTTCGCTTCAAGCCCGAGTTCGTGAGCCGCATTGGCATCGATCACTTCGAGCGACCGGCAAACCCGGATTTTTCCATCGGCTCGGCGGTACTCAACGTGCAGACATCGGTGCTTGATTATTTGATGAATGATCAAGTCGCCGCCAGACTGCTGAATTCAGCCGAGAAAGTTTCCGACGGCACGCGGCTGTTGAAGCTTTCAGAGCTCTACGACATTCTGCAAGCGTCGATCTGGAGTGAGCTGCGCACGGGTGCCGAAATTCGCATCATGCGCCGCAACCTGCAACGCGAACACGTGAAACGCATCGCCAGTGCGCTCTTGCGCCCGGGCGCGCGCACGCCTGCGGATGTGGGCAGCCTGCAACGCGAGAACGCGGTGCAACTGGTGGCGCAAATTCGCGGTGCCATGGCCAAGCCAATGAGCAAAGAAGCGAAAGCGCATTTGGCGGACACACTCAATACGCTCACAGAAGTATTAAAAGCGCCGCTGCAGCGGGCGGGGGTTTGATCCCGATTTAGAAACCGCACGCTCTGATGTTTGGGTCCGTCATTATGCGAAACACAAGCATCGGCGGGCCTGACAGGCTGTTTATGCCCGCTGATGCCCGCTGATGCCCGCCGAATGGCGAACTGCCAATTTATCCACGCCCAAGTCGCAAGGTTATTCCATTTCCACTTCATTAGTGCATTAATTGTATCGGTGCGCAAAAAAAGCCGTCATTCCCGCGAAGGCGGGAATCCAGCGGCGTTCGCCTTAAAGTCACTGGATCCCCGCCTTCGCGGGGACGACGAATGTTGATA